>JBBQHM010000001.1:0-66605 GCA_038323965.1 Chthoniobacterales bacterium
GCGATCGCGGTGGGGTGATGACCAAAATCGTCGATCACAGTCACTCCGCGCGCTTGGCCGCGAATCTCCTGGCGACGTGCGATGCCTTTGAAACTCGCCAGCGCTTCCCGCACTTTCGCCCCCGGCGCGCCGTAGAACTTCGCCGCGGAAATTGCCATCGCAGCATTGCGAACGTTGAACTCGCCAACCATCGGGATCTCCCAGCTGTCCTCGTCGAGTTTGAAGCGCGAACCTTCGTCCGTATAAACGATATCGCTGATTCTACGTCCGCAGTTTTCGCCGATTCCAACTTCGACGATGGGCGCGATGCAATCCTGCGCGACCGCGCGACAATTCCCGTCATCGCCATTCAGCAACACCATCCCGTTTTGCGGCACGATATTGAGCAAACGACGAAAACTCAGTTTGATTTCATCGAGGTTCTTGAAGATGTCCGCGTGATCGAACTCAATGTTGTTCACGATCAATAACTCGGGCTGGTAATGGACGAATTTCGAGCGTTTATCGAAAAACGCGGTGTCGTATTCGTCGCCCTCAATGACGAAATGCCTGGAATCATTAAAGTGCGCGCCGCGCCCGAAGTTTCGCGGGATTCCACCGATCATGTAGCTCGGCTCGAACCCGGCGCACTCCATCATCCATGCGAGAAGTGCGGTCGTGGTCGTCTTCCCGTGGGTGCCGGCCACGACCAGATTGTGTCGCCCGCGCAGGAATTCGTTCTTTAAAACTTCCGGCAGCGAGAGATAAAATAGCTTCTGGTTGAGCACCGCCTCAACTTCGGGATTTCCGCGTTTCATGGCGTTACCAACGACGATGACGTCTGCGCCAGACGGAATGTTTTCGGCACGAAATGGCGAGGTCAGCGCGATGCCACGTTCCTCCAGAAACGTCGACATCGGCGGATAGATGTTTTCGTCCGATCCTGTGACGGTGAGGCCCCGCTCCCGCAATGCTGCCGCCACCGCACCCATCGCGGTTCCGCAAATGCCGAGGAAATGAAAATGTCGCGCGTCGCGCTTCTGGCTCACGCGTCTTCTTTACCCGCGCCAAAAACTTTCGCCACCGAAAGCGAGATTGAACGCTCAACACCGCGGTCATCCCGAGCGGAGTGAAGCGCAGTCGAGGGACCCCGTGGCATTCCGCGTAGCTTTGCCTCACGTCCGCAACGGGGTCCCTCTGCTTCGCTCGGGATGACCGAGTTGCGGCTACTTTTTCTTGAAGACCTCAACCGCATTCCACGCTTCATCCGGCGGATTCAATTCGTAGGCCGCCGCGTGGTCATGATACATGTGTGCCAGGTAATCGTCCGGATAAGCCTCCTGGAATTGCATGAACAAATTCTTGGCACCGGTGAAATCGCGCTCGCGGAACTTGCGGAACGCGTCTTCGTAAATATCGAGCAACCGTGCGCGCTCCAGCTCGATTTTATCGGTTTTCGCCCCGATGATCGTTGCCACTTCCACCGGCTCGGTTTTCCCCTTCACCTGCACGCGCGCGACGCTGCGCAGGCGAAATTCATCCTTGATCAACTCGATCGCGCTCGCGCCGACTAGAATATCGACAGCGTACGTGCGAGTGAGCGCTTCCAGCCGTGACGCAAGATTTACCGCATCGCCGATAACGGTGAGATCGGCACGTTCCTGCGAACCAATATTTCCGGCCAGCACTTCGCCGTGATTGACGCCAATACCCATGCCGAGCATCATGCGCCCTTCCGTGCGCCAGCCTTCGTTCAGGCGTTTCAACTCCCGGCGCATCGCCAGTGCCGTCCGCGCGGCCAGCTTCGCGTCCTCGGCCACACCGCGGCTCTGGACATTGCCCCATACGACCATGATGGCGTCGCCGATAAATTTATCGAGGGTCCCGCCATTCTCGAAAACGACGTGCGTCATCGCGCTCAGATACTCGTTCAGCTGAGTGACGAGCGCCTCCGGATCGGCTTTTTCGGAAAGCGTGGTGAAGCCGATGAGGTCGGAGAACAGCATCGTCGCTGGCATGCGCGCGCCTTTGAGTGAATTGAGGTATCCGCCGGGATTCTCGAGAATTTCCTTCACGAGATTTTTCGATACGTAACGCTCGAGCGTGCGCCGCGTGCGCACTTTCTCGAGACGCTCGAGGATGTAATCGAACCCAAGCGAAAAAATGCTGCTCAACAGAAAAGCAGAGAGCACCGGCACAACCAGCAGGAAAAACCCACGCTGGTTGTATAATTCGAGCGCGACAAACACATACAAGACGGTCAGTCCGATGACCGCCGCGAGCGAAAATGTCGGTCGCCGGAGGAGTGCTATGAGCAGCCACGCCATCAAGCCCGCGGCGCCAACGAGGGCATAGCCAAGCGTAGGATTGGTTGGGCTCAAAAACTCGTGACCTATCGCAGCCGCCATCGCATGCAGATGCAGGACCGGTCCATACATCGCCGTCTCGATGGGCGTGTTGACGACGTCATGAACCACCGGTGACGAATCTCCGACGACGATGATCTTGTTTTTGAAGAAAGCGCCGCTGCCGTAGTTCGCTTTCCAACTTCTATCGTCGAAGATTTCCCACAATTTCAGCGGCTGGTATGATCCGGCCGCGCAGTAGCGGAAAGTCCGGGGAGTAAAATCCTTCGGAACGTCCGCGGCGTGTCCAACCTTGGTCATCGCCCGCGCACTCAGCGACTGATAAACCGGCTCCCCCGGGAACGGTGGCAGTCCAACAAGTATGCGGTCACTCCCCAAGTACTGTGCGGCACGAACTTTCTGATCCATCTGGTCAGGGAAAAAATTCACCAGCCCGACGCGGTCATCCTGCTCCGGCGGCGGTGGGATCAGGGTCGCGTTCGGGCCTACAATTTTGCTCGAGGCCCGATCAAAGTTTGCGCCAATAACAACGTGATCTCGATACTTCTCGAGCGCAGAATGAAACGCCGCATCTCCGTCGTTGGGGGGATTAAAAATGAGATCGAAGATAACGACTTGCGCTCCACCCTCGCCCACCAATCGATCCAGCAGGAGCGACCAAATTTCCCGCGACCAAGGGAAAGGTCGCTCCGTCATCAGTTGAAATGCTCGATTCGTTGCGATTTCTTCAGGACCCACTGCGGTCAGTTGGCGCGATTCTTCATCGAGCCCGACAAACGCAAAATCTTCACGTGCCGGCGTCGTTCGTCCGTCACGGCGAAGCTTATCCTCGAAGCCTTGCTCACCGGACCACGGGGAGAAGAGGAAGGGCACGGTGGGGAATGCGCGCCCGAGGAAAATGAGCCCCGTCCAGAAGATGCAGATCGCCGCGAGCGCAGTCCGACGATGTTGCGAGAGCCAGTTCACGCCGCGACGTTATGAAAGTGCGTTTCGTTGAGGAAGCGCAAAACCTCTCCGGTCATCCCGAGCGAAGCCGAGGGACCCAGTCGACGCAGAAGCGACGCGGCTGGTTGTTCCACGGGGTTCCTCGGCTTTCGCTCGGGATGACCGGGAAACTGACCCAAACATTGGTTGCGCAGGTTGCGATTTGCCAAACCGCACCTAATCTCCCCACCGGTTCGCAGTTGAACCAAGATCTGCTCACCTGGTCCGCAAGTCGGATCTGATCAGCACGCGAGGTCGCGCAGATCATATATATAAGAACAGCGCGCTGAATGAGGATCCCGCCCCGGCGGGAATAACAACATGCCAAGAGCCACCAACGCCCCGGCCAGCCGGGAGCGACGCAAACGCGTTATCAAAGCCGCGAAAGGTTATCGCGGACGCCGTTCTAAACTTTTCCGTTACGCGAAGGATGCGACGATGAAGGCCAAGTATTGGTCTTATCGCGATCGCAAGACACGCAAACGCAATTTCCGCATGCTCTGGGTGCAGCGCTTGAATGCCGCCGCCCGGGCACACGGCCTGACCTACAGCCGTTTCGCCGAAGGCTTGAAAGCTTCCGGTATTGGCCTCGACCGGAAAATTCTCGCTGATCTCTGCGTGAACGACGAAGCCGCCTTCAAGAGCATCGTCGAGCAGGTGAAGACGGCGCTCGAGAAGAAGTCGAGCGAGAAGCCGAAAGCGAAGAAAGCCGCGTAGCGTAGTTGTGGGGCAGGCGGTGCGCCCGCCCTACAATCGAGAAGAGCGTTGAACGTTGCGTGTTCGCCGTTCACGTTAATTCCGATGACGCACCCGCTCGAAGTCCTGCGCGCCGACGCGTTGCGCGAGATCGCCGACGCGACGGATGAGAAATCTCTCGACGCCGCGCGCGTAAAATTCCTCGGTAAGAGCGGCAGCATCACGGCCTGGAGCGACAAAATGAAGTCGCTCTCTAAAGAAGAGAAACCGGTCGTCGGCAAACTGCTCAACGAAACGCGCAACGCCGTCACGCCTGCACTCGAGGCGCGCGCCGCAGAATTTCGCGAACGCACCGAGATCGCATCGCTTTCGAACATCGACATCACCTTGCCCGGAACACCGCACGCACGCGGCGCAATTCATCCCCTCACCCAGATGCTTGATCGCAGCATTTCGATTTTTCGACGCATGGGATTCGCGCTCGCCGACGGGCCGGATGTCGATGACGAATGGCACTGCTTCGACGCCCTGAATACCGCCGCCGATCATCCTGCGCGCAACGAACAGGACACATTTTATCTGCCCGACGGCCGTTTACTGCGAACGCACACTTCCACCGTCCAGATTCGAACGATGGCATCCGCGCCGCCGCCGATTCGCGTGATCGCACCCGGCGCCGCGTATCGGCGTGATGAAGTTGACGCTACGCACAGCGCGCAGTTCCACCAGATCGAAGGTCTCTACGTCGATAAAGATGTGAGCGTCGCCGACCTCAAAGGCACGATTGAGTTTTTCCTTCGTGAGCTGCTTGGCTCGAAAACGCAGGTTCGTTTCCGTCCGCATTTTTTCCCGTTCACCGAGCCGAGTTTTGAATTCGATGTGAAATCGAAAGCGCTGAAAACCGGCGAAAAATGGCTGGAACTGGCGGGGTGCGGAATAGTGCATCCCACCGTCTTCGAAGAAGTGAACCGCGCCCGCGGCGACAACGCTTACGATCCCGAGGAAAACACGGGGTTCGCCTTTGGCCTCGGGATGGATCGGCTCGCCATGATCATGTTCGATATTCCCGACATCCGGCTTTTCGCGCAGAACGATCTGCGTTTCCTGAGGCAGTTCGCGTGAGCAAACAACGGTCATCCCGAGCGAAGCCGAGGGACCCCGCGGCGGTACGATTGCTTTCGCGACGGGGTCCCTCGGCTTCGCTCGGGATAACGGACTTAGAGTCATGAAGTTTTCTCTCAACTGGCTGCGCGAGTTCGTTGACCTTCCACCGAGCGTGGACGCACTGGCGGAACTTCTTACCCTTGCCGGCGTCGAGATCGAAGGTATCGAAAAACGCGGCGCCGATTTTGAGAAGGTCGTCGTCGCGCAAATCAAGGAATCAAAGCAGCATCCAAACGCCGATCGCCTCAGCGTTTGCGTAGTGGACGACGGCAGCGGGACGCCGCGCCAAATCGTTTGCGGCGCGAAGAACTACAAGGTGGGCGACAAGGTCCCGCTCGCGCTGCCAGGCGCAGAATTGCCCGGCGACCTCAAGATCAAGGCGAGCAAACTGCGCGGAGTCGAAAGTGAAGGAATGCTTTGCAGCGCCAGGGAACTTGGCATCGCCGAAGATGCGGCTGGCCTGCTCATTTTATCGCCCGAAGCCAGGATCGGCACTCCGATCGGAACGCTTTTTCCTGCCGATACCATTTTCGACGTCGAGATCACACCCAACCGCGGCGATCTTTTAAGTCACCTCGGTCTGGCGCGGGAAATCTCGGCTCTTGTTGGACAACCGCTCCGGTCGCCTATCGCGAAGACGTCCCGCGTCGCGCCCACCCTGCAAACGGGCGGCGTCATGATTTCTGCAGAGCGCGAATGTCCTTTCTACTCCGCGCGCCGGATCGAAAACATCACCGTCGGCCCAAGCCCGGAATGGTTGCGCGCGAAAATCGAAAGCGTCGGCATTCGGTCCATTAACAACGTCGTCGATATCACCAACTTTGTGATGCTAGAGCTTGGTCAACCGCTGCACGCTTTCGACGCCGATAAACTCGAAGGCGCGATCAACGTTCGGCTCGCGCAGGCCGACGAAAAATTTCTCGCGCTCGACGGCAAAACCTATTCGCTCCGCGCGACTGATCTCGTCGTTGGCGATCAAAAATGCGCCGTCGCGATCGCGGGCGTGATGGGCGGAGAAGAAACCGGCGTCACGGCCACAACGAAAAACGTCCTGCTGGAGAGCGCCTACTTTCGACCGGAAACCGTTCGGAAAACAGCTCGCGAATTGAATTTGCCGAGCGATTCCAGCTATCGCTTCGAGCGCGGCATCGATCCCGGAATGACCATGCGAGCGTCGGAGCGCGCCGCGAATTTCATTCACGAAATCGCGAACGGAGTTCCGATCAAGGAAACCGACATCGCGGGCGACCTGCCGAATAGTCCGCCGGATGTCCGGTTACGATCTGGGCGTGCCGATAAAATTCTTGGGGTTCATCTCGAAGCCAGTCGCATGGACGAAATTCTAACGAGATTTGGGTTGGTTAAGTCGGGCGAGGAAAGCTGGACAATTCCAAGCTTCCGCCGCGACCTCGCCCGCGAAGAGGACCTCATCGAGGAGATCGTTCGCGTTCACGGCATCGATAATATCAAGGCAACAGATCGCACTCGTTCGACGCCTCTCAGTGCCGCGGACCACGCCTACGATTTCGAGGCGGAGCTGCGGCAACAAATGATCGCCGCCGGATTGAACGAAGTGCGTACTTCGCGACTCATTCCGCGCGCACTGATCGGAAGCGGATTTTCCGAACGCGCGGCCCATCTGCGCAATCCGCTGAATGAGGATCACGTCGCGTTGCGCCCGAGCTTGATTGCCGGATTGCTCGACGTGGTCGGGCGGAATTTGCGAGCCGGCATGTCTAGCATTGCGCTTTTTGAATTGGGTCGCGTGTTCGATTCCGAAACCGCGATCGAGGAACAACGTCTCGCCCTCGTGCTCACGGGCGCGCGCACCAACACGCCTGATTGGCGGGGCGAACCGAAGCGACGCTTCGACGTTTTCGATGTCAAAGGCGTTATCGATTCGATCGCGGTTTCCTGTCGCCGCGATTACGCGAAAACCTCTCACCCGAGCCTCGCACTGGCAGCGCAGATCAATTTAAATGCGAAACCTGCAGGTATCTTTGGCCAGCTGGCGCGCTCACTCGCGAACGGACTGGATGCAACCAGCGGAATTTTCGTCGCCGAGTTTAAGCTTGATGCGATTCTTGCCGGGCGCAGCTCGACGAAGCGCTTCGCGGAGATCGATAAATTCCCTTCGGTCACGCGCGACATTGCGATGATTGCACCCGATCAACTCGCGCACGCCGAAATCACGCGCGTAATCGGTTCACCAAAGGAACCGCTCCTCGCGTCGATCGATCTTTTCGATTTGTTCACCGGCAGCGCGGAAAATGCTGTGGGCGCAGGTCGCAAGTCGGTTGCGTATTCATTGACGTATCGATCGAATAATCGCACGCTAACCAACGACGAAGTGAACGCAGCACATGGACGCATCCGGGAACGGTTACGGACCGAATTAGGTGTAGAGCTGCGCGAGCAGTAGTTCTTTGAAATTCGCTGAGAGGCGCCGGTTGAGGGTTGGGATGGAAAGCAGCTTTTTCCGCTCAACTCTCTACCGACGACTTTTAGCATTTACGCTGCGATGTACGCGATTACAGGTGTGAATCCCGAACCGATATTTCATTAACAATGGAGGCTTGGTTGTCGGCGACATGACATGCCTTCATTGGAAGTCAGGAGCGCCGGCGCCGGTCATCCGCCCGTTACCGATAGGGAACGGGAATTCCTCCTAAACGGCACCTGCGGGGTATCTTTTTCCAAAGCGCCCGGATCGAAAAATCGATTCGGGCGTTTTTGCTTTTCATCTAATCGTCATCCCGAGCGAAGCCGAGGGACCCCGTCGCGGTAGCTGTGATTTGCGTCACGGGGTCCCTCGACTTCGCTCGGGATGACAGAAGCGGCGCGGCGCTTCCACGTTGAAATTCCACGCGATGCGCCGAAACTGCCCGCCGATGCGCGCACTTCTCGCTCTCGAAGATGGCCGGACATTCGAGGGCGAATCCTTCGGCGCGACGGGCACGAGCGTCGGCGAGATTTGTTTCAATACCTCGATGACCGGTTACCAGGAAGTGCTAACCGATCCTTCCTACCGCGGCCAGATCGTCGCCATGACTTATCCGCTCATCGGAAATTACGGCACGAACGCGCTCGACCAGGAAAGCGGCGAGCCGCACGTGCGCGGATTCGTCATCGAAGAATTGAGCGAGATCGCGAGCAACTGGCGTTCAGAAACCTCGCTCAATGATTACCTGAAGCGCTGGAAAATTCCCGGCATCCAGGGAATCGACACGCGCGCTCTGACGCGACATCTCCGCACGCTCGGCGCCATGAAAGCCTGCCTCACGACCGAGGATATTTCGCCGGAGCACGCGACCAAACGCGCGCTGGAAGGCGCAGGCGTGATCGGCATGGATTACGTGCGCGAAGTTACCGCGCAGAAATCGTATCGCTGGGATCCGGACGATTCGCTCAGTGAGATTTGGTCGATCGCGACGGGCGACGCGCGACCTTTGCTTCCCCCGATTAGATATCGCGTCGTGGCCTACGATTACGGCATTAAACAAAACATCCTGCGCCTGCTTCGACAGCACGGATTTGAAGTTACCGTTGTCCCGGCCACCACGAGCGCGGCCGACGCGTTGCAGTTTAATCCCGACGGCATCTTTCTCTCGAATGGTCCCGGCGATCCTGCGGCGCTCGACTACGCGCACGAAGCGGTTCGCGGGTTGATGGGCCAGAAACCGATCTTCGGGATTTGTCTCGGTCACCAGGTGCTGGGTTACGCCTACGGCGGCAAAACCTTCAAGCTTAAGTTCGGACATCGCGGCGGGAATCAGCCGGTGAAGGATCTCCGCACCGGCAAAGTTGCGATCACGTCACAGAATCACGGCTTCGCGGTCGATCCCGATTCCTTGCCGAAGGAAGTGGAAGTGACGCATGTGAATCTGAATGACGGCACCGTCGAAGGCATGCGGCATCGCGAACTGCCGGTGTTTAGCGTGCAATATCATCCGGAAGCCGCGCCCGGCCCGCACGATGCCGCATATTTTTTCGAACAATTCGCGGAGTTGATCGAAGCAAATCGCTGATCCGACGCTGCCGCTGCGCGAACGGAAAAAGCATCCTACCTCGCGGGCCCGAGCGCGGCATCATACTCGCCGGCTGCTACATGACCGCGCAGCGCGATCACTTCCTTTAACATTCGCAGGGAATCGTGCACAAAATGCACTTTGCTGCCGTCGTGATGGTTCCACCTCACCGGTAACTCCCGCAGCTTCAGCCCGGCGCGCTGCGCCAATAATAGAAGCTCCACGTCGAAACCGAAGCCATCGATTTTCGCCGCCTCAACCACTGGCCGGCAAGCGGCCATCCGAAATGCCTTGAAGCCGCATTGCGTGTCCCAGAACGGCAAGCCGGTTGACGTTCGCACCATTAAATTGAAAACGCGCCCAGCCTGTTCGCGACGCCACGGCTGACGGTTCCCAATCAATTTCCGGTCGAGCGCCCGTGAACCGAATGCGACATCGACGTCGCCTGTTAAAATCGGCGTCACGAGTTTTGGCATCTCCTCGATCGGAGTTGATAAATCCGCGTCCGAAAAAAGCGCGATCTCCCGCTGCGCCGCCAGCAACCCCTGGCGCACCGCCGCTCCTTTTCCGCGATTCCGCGCATTCTCCAGCAGGCGCGTCGTGACCGGATGTTGCTCGGCGAAAATATTGCGCGCGACCTCTGCGGTCGTGTCGTTTGAGCCGTCGTCGACGACAATCAGTTCGCTCCCGGGCGATTCGCGATCGAGATACGCAATGGTCGCGCGCAACGTTTCACCGAGCCGAACAGCTTCGTCATAAGCTGGAATGATTACAGAGATGGCGGGCAGCATGTGGACAGGGAGACGGAGAACCGCCGGGATTCAGCGAAACAAAATCTGCGCTACCTGTAAATCTCGACTGCAAACTTACCGTCGACGCCGACCTGCCCGCGATACATCCCCTGCGTGTTGAACGGGAGCGCCATGTTCCCATCGTGATCCACCGCGATCAGGCCGCCCGTTCCACCCAGGTCCGCCACATTTTTCAGTGCTGCATCGGCGGCGTCGCGTAACGACATCCCGCGATATTCCATCAACGCTGAGATGGTGTGCGCGACGGCGGTGCGAATGTAAAACTCACCATCTCCCGTGCAGGAAACTGCGCACGTGGCATTTTTTGCGTAGGTGCCCGCGCCGATGATCGGTGAATCACCCACCCGCCCGGCCCGCTTGTTCGTGCTTCCACCGGTCGAGGTTGCGGCGGCGAGATTGCCCTGCGCGTCACGTGCGACGGCGCCGACCGTTCCGTAGGGATGAATTTCCGAGAAGACGAATTTCTTCCCGCCCACGCCACCTGCCTTTTCGCCTTCTTTTACTTTTTGCAGCGCATCCCAGCGCGGCTGCGTGAAAAAATATTTCTCGTCCACCAGTTCCGCGTTCACTTCTTTGGCGAAGACCTCTGCGCCGGCCCCAACCAGCATGACGTGCTTGGATTTTTCCATGACCGCCCGCGCCAGCGTGATTGGATTTTTCACGTGGGTGACGTTGGCGACCGCTCCCGCTTTCAACGTCGCGCCATCCATGATGGAAGCGTCGAGCTCGTTCTTCCCTTCCGCGGTGAAGACGGCGCCCTTCCCGGCATTGAACAACGAATCGTTCTCCAGTGTGCGCACCGCTGTCTCCGTCGCATCCAGCGCGCTGCCGCCGCCTTTTAAAATTTCGTAGCCGGCAGCGAGCGCGCTTTCGAGCCCGGCCCGGTATTCTTTTTCGTGCTCGGGCGTCATGGTCGCGCGATCGATCGTTCCGGCTCCGCCGTGAATCACGAGTGCAATTTTTTGGAGAGACATTGAAGGTGAATCGTGGCCGCGGTTGTCCTCGGCCGGAGCGTTTGCTAATGCTGCGGTTGCGAGCAACGCGCAACTGACAAAGCGCTTTACGTTTTTCGTCCGCACGTAAGCAAATGTATGCCGTCGCACGCAAACTCAAATAGATGCTGCTGCGACACCTTATACGACGTCATAAATGGCGGCTTCGCCCGCTTAAGAAAATCGTCCTGCCGTTGCGCAACGCCAGGCGAGCGCTGGTCGCCCTGACGCGTCGCACGCCGCTGATCGTTCGTTCCTGCGCGAACGCAGTGGAAATTTATCCCGCCGAAAAAGTTCGACCGCACACTGCCAGCTTCGACGTGATTCAGGAGTCAGCCCCGGGAAAGATTTTCCAGTTCCGCGAAATCGATTTTTGGAGCCGCTATGGCGGAAGCGTTGTCACGCGCGATCACGAATTGATCGCCGAGTTATCGCCCGATGTCTGGGGCGTCGATAATCATCCGATTTTTTCGACGCTCCGCCTGCCCCGCCCAGAACGGCTCGACGGCCGAACGGCCATCGCCATTACGCCGGAAGCGCCCGGAAATTATTATCACTGGCTCATCGATCTGTTGCCGCGACTTCTGCTCATTCGCGATTTCGCCGGTTCATTTGCCGAATTCGATCGCATTCTCTTGAACGGCTCGCGCACCAACTACGAACGCGATTCACTCGCGGCGATCGCCGCGCCGCCATCCAAAATCGTTTACGTCAATCCCAGTGCGCGTTACCAAATCGCGGACGCGACCTTCGCTTCCATGGATCAACATTGCGCGGCCACCGCGCCGTGGAAGGTGCGCGCGCTGCGGAGTCTTGCGCCCAAGTCGCGACCGGCGTCCACGCAGCGTCTTTACCTTTCGCGCCGGAGCGCAGCGGTTCGGCGCGTCGTAAATGAAGAGGCGATTCACGAATTGTTACGCGCGCACGAATTTGAAATTCTAGATCTCGAGAAAATCTCGTGGTGCGATCAGGTCGAAAAATTCGCCAGCGCGAATGTGATCGTCGCGCCGCACGGCGCCGCACGGCGCCGCCCTGGCAAACATTGCTTTCTGCCTGCCGGGCACGCGAGTTTTCGAATTCTGCACCGACGCCGGCTACCGCGACTTCTACCTGCGCCTCGCGGCCGCCGCCGAACTGCCATACGAAGTCATTGCAGCGCAGCCGAGCATCAGCGCGGCCACTTCTCATCGCGCAGTCGAGAACGATGACATGATAGTCGACCCGGTGAAGCTTCGAGCTATTCTCGCGTCGCTGTGATTCGTCAGCATCTGCCAAAGCCAATCCGTCGCATCATAAAATCTGCGGCGGAATTCGCTCTTCCACTACTGGAGGTTGCGCGCGGATTCCGCACCGCGCGCGGTGATTATCTGCCAAATCGGTTCCGTATTTTGTTGCGCCGATATGAGGTCGACGAACTAAGGCTGATCGAACCGTTCGTGCGAGACGCGAAGGTGATTTTCGATGTCGGCGCGAATGTCGGCTACGTCAGTCGCTTCTTCGCCGAGACGAAAACTGCGGGCGCTCGCCTCTACTCTTTTGAGCCCAATCCCATCATTTTCCCCATCCTCAAGCGCAACGTCGCGCGCCTGCCCGGCGTCCGCGTCTTTAACTTCGGTCTTTCGAACGCCGACTCGGAAATGCCGCTTTTTCTTGCCGGAAACAACCATTCCGTCGGTTCGTTTTCCACCGCGTATCCGGCAACGCATGCTGTCCATCAGGAATCGAAAGACGTGCATTCCGTCTCCGCAAAACTCGCACATGGCGACTCCCTCGCGGCCCACGAAGGGATCTCGCAAATCGATGCCCTGAAGATCGATGTCGAAGGTTGGGAGCTCAACGTGCTGGCCGGCCTTGAGCAGACTATCGGGCGCTCACCGCACCTTGCGATTTTTTGCGAATACAATGCCGCCGCGCAGCAGTGTGCCGGTCGCGCAGCCGAAGAACTCCCGGCCTGGTTTCTCGAGCGCGGTTTCACACTCTCCGTGGCAGAAGGCGGCGCGCTCCGGCGCTTGCCCCGCGCTGCGATGGCGGTCGTTGCTGCGCTTCCGCCCGGGGCCGCCTACCCGACCCTGTTCGCGACGCGTGAATAGCCGCGCCATTTTCCGCTTTCCCGTTCCCGTAACCCAGAGGACGTTCCCGGCGTCATGAGCCAGAACCCGGGCGAAAGCGAGACATCGAGTGCATCTATTCAGGTGCAGCCGGTGGCTGTGCTGCAGAGCCTCGGCGCGGCCGGCCGCGGCTTTTTCTTCGAGATCGGCGCGCTCTTCTGGTTCATCATCAACGTTTTCGCTGAAACACTCGACCGCATGCGCAGCGGACGCGCGCCGTTTCGCGCCACCAGCTTCTTTCGACATACCCAGCGCGCTGGCGTCGCATCCGTTCCGCTCGTCGGTCTCGTCTCATTTTTCCTTGGGCTCACCATGGCCCTCCTCACCGGTTACCAATTGCAACGCTTTGGGACGGAACGCCTCGTGCCGGGCCTTGTCGCCATCTCGTTTACCCGTGAACTCGGGCCGCTGCTGACCGGCATCATGCTCGCGGCCCGGATCGGCGCTGCTTTCACCGCCGAACTTGGCACCATGAAAGTCTCGGAAGAAGTCGAGGCGATCGAAGCGATGGGCATCGGACCACTGCGTTTCCTTGTCGCTCCTCGCCTCCTCGCCTTGTTCGCGCTCATGCCCTGCCTCTCCACTGTCTCCAGCATCGCTGCGGTTGCGGCCACTAGTCTTATCAGCAAGGCTTATTTCAGCATCGCCTTCCCTTATTTTCTCGAGCTCGTCGTCGACTCACTTCTTATTCGCGACATCATCACGGGCGTCATTAAGAGTCTGCTCTTCGGCACGCTCATCGGCGGCATCGCCTGCTACCGCGGACTCAACGTTACCGGCGGCGCGGCCGGCGTCGGCACCTCCACCACCTCCAGCGTCGTCACTGCCATTACCGCGGTGATCGGTTTCGATACCGTCTTCAACGTCGTTTACACCGTTTTCTTCCCGACATGAGCGAAGCGCCAGATCCAGCATTAGTTGAGCTGCGCGATGTCCACCTGCAGTTCGACGAGAAGGAAATCCTGAAAGGCGTTTCGCTTGAGGCCAATCACCTCGACCGGCTTGTCATCATGGGACAGAGCGGTAGCGGAAAAAGCACCATTTTGCGCCTTATCCTCGGCATCCTCCAGCCCGATGCCGGCGAAGTTTACTTCAAGCATTTCGATATGACCCGCCTGAAGCGCCGCAAGATCCAACAGATTCGCCGGAATATCGGGATGGTGTATCAATACTCGGCGTTGCTCAGCTCCCGGAACGTGCGCGATAATATCGCCCTGCCGCTCGAGGAGCTGACCGATAAAAAGCGTGACGAGATCGACCACATCGTGGACGAAAAACTCACCCTCGTCGGCATGGAAAACGTGCGCGACCAGATGCCATCCGAGCTCAGCGGCGGTATGCGCAAACGCGTCAGCCTCGCCCGCGCCCTCGTCATGGAGCCCGAGCTTATCCTATTCGATGAGCCCAGCGCCGGCCTCGACCCCGTCATCAGCTCCGTCATCGACGAGCTCATCATCAGCTTGAGCGAAAAACAGAAGGTCACCTCCGTCATCGTCACCCACGAAATGGACAGCGCCTTTCGCATCGGCACACGAATGGCTATGTTATACCAAGGAAAGATCATCGAGCAGGGCACGCCCGAGGAATTTAAGGCGTCAACCAATCCCGTTGTCGCCCAATTCTTGAGCGGCAGCACGGAAGGTCCCATTCTCGAAGGAACACAGGATGCAATTACGGCGTAACGAAATAATGACCGGCCTTCTCGTCATGGGGACGATAGGCGTACTCGTCTTTGTCCTGATCCTGCTCGGCGCGCCCGGACTTTTCCGGCCGCTCATCACCTATCATATCTACATTGATAACGCCTCCGCCATCAAGCTCGGCGCACCCGTCATGCTCGCGGGACGCAAGATCGGCCAGGTCGAGAAACTCTTCTCGCCCATGACCAAGGATGAATCGAAGCGTGCCGAAGAGGTAGATGCCGCCATCCATCCGCCCGAACCCGGCGCTTCGCCCACCCCTTCCGCCTCACCTAATCGTATCAAATACGAAGCCCGCATCGACGTTCAGGTCGAGAAAACAGCCATGGTCTACCGCGACGCCCGTGCTCGCCTCATGAGCCTTGGCATACTCGGCGAATACGCCATCGATTTCACTCAAGGCAACGATGCTTCCGGCCGCGCTAAGGACGGCGAAATCTTCGCCGGCGAACGCTCGCCTGAGTTCGGCGAGATCGCCTCCAAGATGGTCGATATCCTTCAGCCCGTCGCCAAGGAAGCGACCAATGCCTTGAAGGAACTGCAGAACACCACCCAGAACCTGGGCAGGATTACCGACGACGATTCCCAGCTTAACATGGCCATTGGGCAGTTCCGCACCTTCGCCGAGAACATCACCAGCCTTACCGCGCGCAATAGTTCACTCAATCAATCGCTCGATAACATCAAGGATATCAGTTCACAGATTTCCGAGAACGATAACCTCAAGGTCACCCTGCAGAACTTTCGCGACTCCTCCGATCGGTTGAAGTCCACCTTAAACTCACTTTCGCCTGACCTGAAAGCAGCTGGCGCGAACGTTGCCCAACTGACCGACACCGTGAAGACCGAGCCATGGCGCCTGCTCTGGCCGAGTAAAAAGAAATACCCCGAAGGCAACCAGCCCGCTGCTGCTGCGCGCACCAAGGACGGGGACACCATCACCGTCCGTAAAAGTACCAGGGCGAGCGGCTCCCCATCGCCAACGCCCGCAAAGCGTCGCGCCGTCATCGTCCCGTGAAAACGGCCCACCGCGGTCGACCCAATCTGATTCTATCAGCTGACCCTTCAGCTACTTGATCCTCAGACGTCAACTCAATGATCCACCTTCTGAAAGCAGATCACCTCTTTCGTTATCTGTAGCCGGGAATCCAGAAATAGATTGCACTTTGCAGCCGAATACTTGTTAGATCTATGAGACTGGCTTGCGCGGTTATCTTACTCACCGCTGGCGTATCATCGGCGGCCACCAACGACCATTTGGTTCCGCGATCGAAGTCTTTCACCGAATATCGTCAGTTCGTTCGAAGCCGTTTAGAAATTACGCCATTCGATTGCGGAAGAATCGTTCTCATACCCGACTTGAGCCCGGAAGCGGCGGTTTCGGTATACACTTCGGGTAATCATTTTTACGTCACCGAAACGGTGGCGAGTGGGCATGGATTTTGGCAAGCAAGAGAGTCGCATGAGCGTGTTAAGATCCAGAGGTCGGACCACGAGATAAGAAGCGACATCGCCTTAGCGGTCCGGCGCGGGATCACGGCGCTGCTCCGCGATGTTCGTTCCGATTCCACGTCGCGAACTGTAGGCGGGGATATTCACCTGTTTGAAGTTTCGCTTCACGCGCCGCAAGGCATCTTACGCGGCGATAGCCCGAGAGAAGCACCGGGCCCGCGCACGAAAGGACTTGAGGAGTTGTGCCAGGCGTTGATTGATTATTGTGAAGCGCCGGCACATAAGCGGCAACCTATCGAAGCACGGATCGGGAAATGTGTTACTTCCCTTTTGCGAAAGACCTAACCAAGCGATGCAGCGAACCGCGCCCCGCTTTGCGTTTACCTTTTGTCATGACTCGTTCCTTTCTTGTGTTTGCGACGCGCGCTCCCCGGCGCGGTCGCTGATCTTGTTCTCGTTAGACGTATGTTGCGACTTCTTGTCCTCAGCCTTCTGTTGGCGAGCTTAACTCGATTGGCTGCCGCGCCATCTTCTGATGCGCCGCGTCACTACACTGGCGAACAGTGGCAGGCGATCAAAGCGCGATTTATCGACACGCCTCGCCCTGATTACTACGAGAGCCTACGTCGTCGTCACATCACCGGCAGCGGAGCTTTCCGGCTATACATCGATGCGCAAGGGAGAGTTACACAGGTGAAGATTCTACAGAGCACCGGCCATCGCGAGCTCGATGCCACAGCTACGGCAGCTTTTCGCAATTGGCGCGCCAAGCCGGGGCCCGCATGGGATCTGGATGTGCCGGCAACGTTTGCAATGACGCAGCGCTGATGCTTTGGCCACGCGATACGTCTAACCAAGCGATTCAGCCAACCGCGACCGTCCCTATGCCCGGATGTCGGCCTTCATGAATACCACTCGTAAATCGCGCGGTGGCCGATCTTGGTCGCGTTAGACCTATTGAGATCGCTCACCTTCCTTCTTGCCTTTGCCTGTTTCAGTTGCGCCATCACAAAGCAGCAGGCCATTGACATCGCTGCGCATGAGATTGCTGCGCGCCATCTTCCACTTCCAGCGGATACACAGGTCGAAGTTGCACAGGATCGCATCCTCGTATTCGATGAGGCTGTTGGCGTAGGCGAAGAGTATCCGCGTTACATTGTGGCATATCGTTTTCGTGGTAAGCTTCTTTATGCTGTCTGCATCCGCTCATACACTCCACACATGCGGGAGTTTAAAGATTTGAGGCAGCACCCGGACGCTAGTCCTGCTGACGTCTTTGGCTGGAAGGAACGTTAATGGGTCTAACCAAGCGATGCAGCCAACCGCGACCGTCCCTATGTCCGGCTCTCAGACCTTCTGAACGCCACTTGGAAATCGCGCGGTGGCTGATCTTGTGTCTCGTTAAGCGTTCTTTCTCCAGGCACCGACACACTCACACCTAGACGAAATGAGAAAAGCATGAACAGAATCCTTATCGTACTCACATCGCACAACCAGCTTGGGAACACGGGCCGCACCACGGGGTTCTGGCTGGAAGAGCTTGCTGCTCCCTACTACGTGTTCAAAGACGCAGGAGCAGAGCTCACCTTGGCTTCCCCAAAGGGCGGGCAGCCGCCGCTCGACCCCAAGAGTGACGACCCCGACGCTCAAACCGAGGCGACTCGTCGGTTCAAGGCTGACAGTGCCGCGAATGTCGCACTGGCCGCTACCGCCAGGCTGGACTCGCTTTCGGCCCAGGACTTTGACGCGGTCTTCTACCCCGGAGGGCACGGCCCGCTCTGGGATCTTGTCGACAACGAAGTGTCCATTCGGCTGATCGAAGACTTCTGGGCAGGCAACAAGCCCGTATCCGCCGTGTGCCATGCTCCGATTGCTCTCGTCAATGCCAAGGACGAAAACGGTGAGCACATTGTGAAAGGGCGAGAAGTGGCGGGCTTCACGAACTCTGAGGAGGAAGCTGTCGGCCTCACCAAGGTTGTTCCTCTCCTCGTAGAGGACACGATGATTGCTCGTGGCGCCAAGTACTCAAAAGCCGACAACTGGCAGTCCTACACGCGCCAGGACGGCAATCTCATCACCGGTCAAAACCCGGGATCATCAGAGGCAGTGGCAAAGCTCCTTCTCGCAGCGCTTGAAAAGCGACGCTGAGGAGGGATCGAGGTGTCTCAGCTTTCTGCGCTTTTTTCGGTACGATATGAACACCTCAGCAACACCTGGATGGGACCGGGCTGTGAGTGTGAGTAGCGTTTGGGCTGGTCCTACTAACGTTGCCTATGGCCGCCTAACCAGGGCGCTCCAGCGAACCGCCGCTATCGCTCTCCGCTCGGAGTGGGTTTTGGAGTTCGGGCGCGCGCCATGACTAAACCATTCCACCTCCGATCAACGCTCGCTCTCGGTAGGCGTCGCTAATCTTGTTCTCGTTAGGCGACTTGTCACCATGACCGTATCGCAAGACAATCTCATCGTGTTCGACGGCGTCTGTAATTTTTGCACTTCGTCAGTTCAGTTCATACTTCGGCATGATAGAGGAGCGGTGTTTCGATTCGTTTCCATTCAATCGGAACTCGGCAGAGAGATTTGCCGCACGGCCGGACTCGACCCTGACGACATGCAGACATTTCTAGTTTTCACGAATGGTCGCATCCATCTTAGGAGCGATGCGGCCCTTGAAGTCGCAAAGCAGTTCGGCGGCTTGTGGCGCCTGTTGGTTTTATTCAAAGTGGTGCCGAGACGATTGCGCGATTCGGTGTATTCCTTTGTCGCAAGACACAGATATCGTTGGTTTGGCCGGCGTGATTCTTGTATGATTCCCTCGGAAAAAGTCAGACAGAGATTTCTAGCATGATGCCGCCTAACCATGCGCTGCAGCGCACGGTAACATCGCATCACTGTTGCAATCGGCGCGCCTCGTGGCCGCCGTCGCTGAGCTTGGGTCGTTAGGCATTTCTCTTCGCGCAGACATTATTACACCAATGAAATATCAATGAATACACGCTCCCGTTTGTTTGCCGTTTCGAGCGCGCTTATGATCGTCGCTACAGCTTTTACGTCCACTTACGGACAAGATCCTAACTGGAAGCGACCTGGCTCTGAAGAAACCGCTGCGGTTGACCGCGCTAATGCCGAAATCGATAGAGTTTATGAGGAGCTCATAAGTAAACTCGACACTGCACAACAAAAGAGTCTGAAAGAGGCCCAACGTGCTTGGATCAAGTGGCGGGACGCTGAAGCAGATCTCGTGGCACGTTTGGGCGGCGCCGTTGGTGGTAGCGCTTTCCGTGTTGGTTACTCGACTGCGCAGGCCAAGCTGATTCAGCAACGGAAAGAGTTACTGAGAGGATATCTCAAGGATGCCGGGAGTAATCGATGATAGCATTAAAACCCCTATCCAACCGATGCAGCGAACGTCTACCCGCTGCTCGCGCCACATTTTCCATGACTAAACCTATTCCTGCACGAGCCACGCTCGCTGCCGATAGGCATCCCTGATCTTATGCTCGTTAAGTGGTACAATTAACTATCAAATGAGCACAGGGGAGATAAGTCATGCAGATTGATACAATTGATCCGCAGAAGACCGCGATGATCGTGGTCGATATGCAGAACGACTTCGTGGCGGCGGGCGCTGCGATGGAAACGCCTGCGGCACGTGCCGTGGTGCCCAAGCTTGCCGAGGCGCTGAAAGTCTGCCGCGATGCCAAAATCAAAGTCATCTATACGGCTCATGTGCATCGCCGTGACGGATGCGATATGGGACTCTTCAATATGCATCCGCCAATCGCCAATCGTGCTGCGTTAGTCGATGGCACGCCAGGGGTAGACATTTACCCTGAGCTCGCGCCGGCACCGGGTGAGCATGTCATCAAGAAGCATCGCTACAGCGGTTTTTTTGGCACGGACATGGACATTATCCTGCGCGAGTGGGGTGTCGATACCGTCATCATTTCGGGGACGACTACCGAGAATTGCTGCCACGCAACGGCAAGGGACGCGATGTTTCGTAATTACCGGGTCGTCTTTCTGTCGGACGCCACCGCAACCTATGACTACCCGGACCGCGGATTTGGCGCGATGCCAAACGCCCAGGTGCACCACGCCACACTCGTGATCCTCGCGGCATCAACGGCCCACGTCATGTCGGTCAATGATATGCAGACGCGCATATCGCGACGCGAATGACGACTGTGCTGTCCACGCTAACACCTAACCAGGCGATGCAGCCAACCGCTGGCCGTTCGGAAGCCGCGTCTCAGTTTATGAAAACACCTCCATTACAAGCCACGCTCGCTCTCGCCAGCGGTGGCTGATCTTGGTCTCGTTAGGTGAATGGAGAAGTAAGCGCGCGGGGAAAACGGATAGCGATTGAGATGTTCCCTGATCTGCGATCAACGTCTGGAAGCGGAGTCTTAGTTTATCAAATCGGAGCCTTCGTAATTCGTGCTCGCTACCGGTGACCGGAGCTGATGTACTGACGTTGGCGATGGAACAGCACTTGGAACAGACGAAACCGCGCCGCCGCGGTAAACTCAGGCGCGTCTTCTATACCCTGCTTCTGCTGCTCTTAATTTTTGCGGTGTATCTCTGGGCCACGGGCGCGCGGCAGGACCCGATTGAAACAGGCGAGCCGTCGATGAAGGCGGTGATTTACACTGATTACGGGTCGCCGGAAGTTCTCCAGCTCAGGGAGATTACGAAGCCGGTCCCTAACGACGATCAGATTTTGATCAAGGTCCGGGCCGCTTCGCTCAATCCACTCGACTGGCATTTCATGGAAGGCACTCCCTACCTCATGCGCGCGCTCGGAGTAGGCCTGCGCAAACCAAAGGTCCCGCGCCTTGGGGTGGATCTGGCGGGCGTGGTCGAGGCGGTCGGTAAAAACGTGACTCAGTTCAAGATGGGCGACGAGGTGTTCGGCGGCAAGACGGGGGCGCTGGCAGAGTATGTCTGCGCGCGCGCGGATCAAAGCATCACGCTCAAGCCGGCCAACGTGACGTTCGAACAGGCTGCGGCAGCTCCAATCGCCGGGCTGACCGCGCTGCAGGGTCTGCGCGACAAGGGGCACGTCCAACCGGGGCAGAAGGTGCTAATCAACGGAGCGTCGGGAGGGGTCGGCACTTTTGCGGTCCAAATCGCAAAGTCCTACGGCGCGGAAGTGACTGGTGTCTGCAGCACGCGGAACCTGGAGCTGGTGCGTTCGCTCGGCGCGGACCGCGTGATCGATTATACGAAGGAAGATTTCACGCAGGGACAGGAACGTTACGATGTGATTCTCGATAATGTCGGCAATCAGCCCTTAGCGGGATTCCGGCGCGTCCTGCAGACGAAAGGAATCTGCGTCATGATCGGCGGCGGCGGACCGAATGACGGCGGATTGATCGGCCCAATGGGTCGCCCGCTGCAGGCGCTCATCATGTCGCCGTTCGTGAGCCAGAAGATGGGGATGTTCATGGCGGACATAACAAAAAGCGATTTGGCGATTCTGGGCGATATGATGCAGACCGGAAAGGTGAAGGCGGTGATCGACCGCACCTATCCGCTGAGTCAGATCGCCGAGGCGATGCGCTACCTCGAAGCGGGCCACGCCCGCGGGAAGGTAGTTATCGAGGTCCAGTAAAGCGTTGCACCTAACTCCCGTTAGGCGCGGGCACGATCTGAACGCTCTCGATGTTCACGCGCTGGTGCGGACGGTCGGATGAATTGGTCGCGGTGGTCCCGATTTTATCGAGGACCTCTTCGCCTTTAATCAGCTGGCCGAAGGCGGTGTACTGGCGATCGAGAAATTTGGCCGGGCCGTGGCAGATGAAAAACTGGCTGCCGGCCGAATCAGGATCCTGCGAACGCGCCATCGAGAGAACGCCGCGGTCGTGCGATTTCGCATTAAACTCCGCCTTGATCTTGTAACCCGGGTCGCCGGTGCCCCAACGATTTTGCTGTGCTTCATCCTTGGTCAGCGGATCGCCGCCTTGAATCATAAATCCCTTGATTACGCGATGAAACGCGGTGCCGTCGTAAAAGCCTTCGCGCGCGAGCTTCTTGAAATTCTCGACCGTCTTCGGCGCCACATCCGGCCAGAACTCCAGCACCATTTCGCCTTCGCTGGTTTTAATGACTGCGACTTCATCGGGAGTGGAATTGGATACGGAATTCATGAGGGCAATATCCTCGCGGCGCTCGCCGGCAGAGGCAACCGGCGTTCGCGTGAAGGAACGATACCAGCAAGATGGCAAGCGGTGCGCTTGCCCTGCCATTCGCGCCGGCGGATTAGAGCCAGTAGTTCGCGAGCGTGGTCCAAAGCGCGGAGAGCGGCCAGGCCGCGATCGCGATGATGACAACGAACATGACGGCATCGACGCGTGAATCACGCGCGTTAGCCTCGTTGACTTGGGCAGTGCTCCATTTCCGGAAATTGCTGGAAGCAACGGACGGAAGGGCCGGTGCAATTTTGGTAGCGCCGGCGCCAGCGAGGGCCGCGCCGGACTGGAAGTGGTAATCG
Organism: Chthoniobacterales bacterium; assembly: GCA_038323965.1. Classification (GTDB taxonomy): domain Bacteria; phylum Verrucomicrobiota; class Verrucomicrobiia; order Chthoniobacterales; family UBA10450; genus JBBQHM01. The sequence goes on from JBBQHM010000001.1 coordinate 22,775, forward strand.
GTATTGGGGAAACGGTGGACTCCGCGGCGTGAGGTCCGGTCGGAGATTTTTGCGACAGTTCTGTAAGTAGGTTTCATATTTTTAGCGCGTCGGTTGGCGCGGTACGCAGGCTGCAGACGCAGCAGCCGGCGGAATAAGTCCTTCGCGCCGGGAGTGGCGCGGATTCATCTACTCCAACGCAACCGGCGCTGATCTCTCAGCCACCGCCTGCGTCACTCGCTTTCGAGGCGATTATACAGCAGTTTCCTTGCCGGTCTAGCGGATGAGTTGCAACCTGCTCTCCCAGAATAGGATAGTATTAGTTAGGGGCGGCTCAAAGTGTTCGCGGTCATCCAAGGATGAGTTCCGGGCGCGCGATCTCCAGCACGGTCACATGGTCTGCTCGAATCAGCGCGAGAACGATGGCCGCGATCCGAAGCGTCCATGGGACAACAGCGTGTGGAGGTTCACCCCCTGTCATCCTCAGCGAAGCGGAGCACAGCCGAAGGATCCCGTCGCGTTAGAAGCAGTCGGCGCCGCTCGTACTTCGACGGGGTCCCTCGACTTCGCTCGGGATGACCGTTAGGAAATGATGTGCTCTATGTCGTCGCCACACCGATTGGGAATCTCGGCGACATTACGTTGCGCGCGATCGAGGCGTTGAAATCGGCCAACGTGATCGCGGCCGAGGATACGCGGCATTCCGGCAATCTCTTGAAACATCTCGGAATTGCAAAGCCGTTAGTGAGTTATCATGAACACAACGAGGCGATGCGAACCGCGGAGCTGGCCGAGCGTCTGGCCGCTGGCGAAAGCGTCGCGCTGATCACGGATGCCGGAATGCCGGGGATCTCGGACCCCGGCGCGAGGTTAATTCGCAAATGTGTGGAGCTCGATTTGCCGTTCACGGTCATCCCGGGGGCATCCTCGATTCTCACGGCGCTGGTCGGCTCCGGGTTCGCGATGGAGACGTTTACCTTCCGCGGATTTCTCCCGGTGAAAAGTGGACAGCGCGAGCGCGAGTTGATCGCTGCCGCTGGACGCAGCGAGACGACGATTTTTTTCGAATCACCTTACCGGCTGACGAAGACGCTGGCGAAATGCGCGGAGTTAATGCCCGACCGGCGGATTTGCGTGGCGCGCGAGCTGACGAAGAAGTTCGAGGAATTTCGGCGCGGGAACGCGGCGGTATTGCTGGCGCATTACGAAGCGCGAACGGTGAAGGGGGAGATTGTGCTGCTGATCGAGGGATTGGCGGAGTGACGAACCCGTTTAAGCACGCGTGAGGTCCTTCGCGCCGTGACGGATGGGGTCGCGCCGAATCCGACTATTGCGCACCGCAGCGTGCGAAAATCACGGCCGCTGCATCCGCGCAAACGTAATCCTATGCGAATGACTCTTCCCAAGTTCGCATTTTTTGTTTTAGCCATGGCTGCACTTGTCTTCGCGCCGCGCTCCCAGGCAGGGGTCACCAGAGTCGCCTTCCTCAGTGGCGGCAAAAAGATCGCGGTCGACCGCTTTGCGCCCATCGGAACACCGACTTCGCACGCGATTCTCGTCCTGCACGGGGCGGGCGGAACGTTGCTCGATGGTCCCGAGATGCGCCGGAAGGCGGACAGCCTGGCGGCCGCCGGGAACACAGTTTACCTCGTGCATTATTTTAACCGCACCGGCTCTTTCGTAGCAGTCGATTCGACAATGCAGCAGCATTTCAACGTCTGGCTGGAGACGGTGCGCGATGCGGCGACGTGGGCGGCCACGGAAAGCAAAGCGCGAAGTGTGGGAATTTACGGGTACTCGCTTGGGGCGTTTCTGGCGGTGGCCGCGGCATCCGATAATCCGCGCGTTGGTGCGGTGGTGGAACAGGCGGGTGGCGTCTGGAACAGCCAGGAACAGCGCATCGGTCGCATGCCGCCTGTGCTCATAGTGCATGGCCGCGAAGATCGACGCGTGCCGTTTGCGAAATATGCGGAGCCGCTGGCGCGACTTCTGCGCGAACGTCACGCCTTGGCGGGCACGCTTTACCTCCCGAACGAAGGCCACGTTTTCACCGCGCCAGCCAATGCCCAGGTAAGTGCAAAAGCGGCGCCGTTCTTCGCGCACCACCTCGGGACGGGCGGCCATTAACGGGGACGGGACAGCTTTCGCTTGTCAACCGCGGCGGTTCGTGTGAATTTGAGCGGCTTTTCGCTCGGAAAGCATCTCTCGTATGGCTTACGCAATTATTAAAACTGGTGGTCGGCAATTTCGCGTGGAGGAAGGCGACACGATCGACGTCGATCTTCTCGATGTGGAGGCCGGCAAAACGACAACTTTTGGCGAAGTGCTGATGCATGCCGATGGCGGCAAACTTACGCACGGATCGCCGATCGACGGCGCGCACGTGACCGCGGAAGTGGTGGAACAGCGGAAGGACAAGAAAGTCATCGCTTTCAAATATCGCCGCCGCAAAGGGTATCACCGCACGGTTGGACATCGCCGCAAACTCACGCGCGTGAAAATTACCGGCATCAGCCTGGGCGGCGCAAAAGCGAAGAAAGAAAAAGCGAGCAAGTCGGAGTAGTTCGTCATGGCACACAAAAAAGGACAGGGCAGCGTCAAGAACGGTCGCGATAGCGTCAGCAAACGGCTCGGCGTGAAAAAATTTGGCAGCGAAGAAGTCGTCGCGGGCAACATCATCATCCGCCAGCGTGGAACAAAATTCCGTCCCGGTAAGAATGTTGGGCTCGGACGTGATTACACGATCTTTGCTCTGGTGGACGGCCGGGTGCGCTTCGATCGCGCCAGCCGGCGCGTGAACGTGGTTCCGACTGCGGCCTAGCTGCGGTCGATTCCGATTTCGCCGCGCGCGATTTTCCGCGCGAATTCCGCGATATTCCGGGTTCTCCGGCGGGTAGGACTGCGCACCAGCGCGACGGCCAGCGCGGCATAAGCGCGAGGGCGTTCTCCCGCTGCCGCCAGCGTCATGACGCGCGCCTCCAGCATGTTCCAGTACCATTGCCATGCGATCGCCTTGCGTTCGCGGCGCGGCAGATCAGCCGACAGCATCTCGGTTTCCGCAAAGGCGCGCTGCTGGCTCCGTGATTTTTTTGCCGGGGACGTGCCGCGCGAGGTGCCGCCGGAATGCTCGCGCTTTTCCATAAGCGGCTCCGGGATGTAAACGAACTCCGTCGTTTTGGCGAGGCGCAGGGAGAGGATATAGCCGTCGTGATGACGACATTCGGGATCGAGAAATCCGGCGGCTTGGATCAAATCAATGCGCGCAACGAGGGTCCGTAGAATACCGGTCTCACCGCGCGCGACCTGGGCGAAAATATTTCCCGACGGTTTCGGTGCGTCCGAATGGACGCGCAGGCGCTCGCCTGTCGGACTCATCACATAACGGTTGCTGTAACTGCAACCGGCACGCGAGTTGGTCGCCAGCGCTGCGAGATGACGCTCAATGAAGTTCGGCAAGAGCCGGTCGTCACCGTCCAGCATGGTCACGAATTCGCTGGTGACGGTGGCCAGAGCGGCGTTGCGGTTTCGCGGAATGAAAACATTTTCCTGCTGGAAAACGCCCCGGACCAATCCGGGAAACCGTGTCTGGTAATCGCGGATTAGCGCGACCGAGTTGTCGCGCGTCGAATGGTCATCGGCGACGATGATTTCGTGCGGGCGAACGGTCTGGTTCAGAGCGCTATCGATCGCTTCCCGCAGGTACGCTTCCTGGTTGTAGGAAGTGATAATGATTGAAATCCCGCGCGACGCCACGCGACTACGTTCTCGACGTGTGCGCTTTTGAAAAGGCCAAACTCCGAGCCACTCTCGAACTCCATGAGCGTGAGGCACGCACAGGGCAACGCTGCCGCGATTGCCTAATCAGACCTGATTGAGCTATAAGGGAAGTCCCGCATGAAATATAAAACGTTCCTACTCTTCGGCGCGCCGGGCAGCGGCAAAGGCACTCAGGGCAAAACGCTCGGCACCATTCCGCGCTTTTATCACTGCGCGTGCGGCGATGTTTTTCGCTCGATTGATACGCGCTCGAAAGTCGGCAAGGCATTCCTGGACTATTCGAGCAGAGGACAACTCGTGCCGGATGAAATTACCGTGGAATTGTGGCGCGAAGCGATCGACGCCGCGGTCGATGCCCACAAATTCAAACCCGATCTCGACACGCTCGTGCTCGATGGAATTCCGCGAAACGTCGAGCAGGCGAAGATCATGGAGAATTTAATCGAGGTCGAAAAAGTCTTTCACCTCTCCTGCCCCGACCGCGACACCCTTTTCAATCGTCTGAAAAAGCGCGCGCTGAAGGACAACCGGCTGGACGACGCGAACGAAGAAGTGATCCGCAAACGGCTCGAGCTTTACGACACGGATTCCAAACCGGTGCTGAGCTTTTATCCAAAGGAATCGATCACCTGCATCGACGCCACGCAGCCACCATCGCGCGTGATGTTCGAGATTCTGGCAGGCGTGAACGGGATGAACGGCACCCATGCAACAGTTTGAGAATTTTACCGCTTCCAGCCTCTACTGCGAAAAATGCAAGGCGGCGATGCCGGTGCGCGAGCGACTTCTGCTAGTGCTGCCGGAGAAAGAAATTTACGATTATCTCTGCACCGGTTGCGCCTCCTCGGTCGGTTCGCGCGAAATCACAGCTGGCGATAAAGTGATGGCGCAGGCCGCCGCGGCCCAGCAGGCCCGTCGTAAACGTCGCGCGCCCGCCCATTCAATGCTTCTTTAGACGCGCCATGCGCGTCGTCTTTATCGGCACGGGCGAGATTGGATTGCCGGCTCTGCGATGGTTGCAGAGTTCGCGGGATCACGAGCTCGTCGGTGTGGTGACTCAACCGGATAAACCGGCCGGTCGCGCGCAACAGATCACTCCGCCGTCGATCAAGGTAGCTCTCGCTGAAACTAAGACACCGATTCTCCAACCCGCCCGGATCAAAAGTGCGGATGCGATTGATGAAATCCGCGGGTTAGAGCCGAACGTCATCGTGGTAATGGCATACGGGCAGATCCTTCCGAAAAGCGTTCTCGAAATTCCCCCGGTCGCCTGTTTGAATCTGCACGCATCCATCCTTCCGCTCTGGCGCGGGGCGGCGCCGATCCAGGCGGCGATTGCGAACGGCGACGCTGAGACAGGGATCACCGTTATGTACATGGATGAGGGGCTGGATACCGGCGATATCCTATTGATTCGCAAAATTCCGATCGCAGCCGATGAGACGGGCGGTTCACTGCACGATCGGCTGGGCGAGGTCGCGCCGGAGGCATTGCGCGATGCGTTTGAGTGGCTGCAAAAAGGCAACCCGCCCCGCGCCGCGCAGGACAACACCTGCGCAACGCATTCTCCGAAACTCGAGCGCGAGCATGGGCGCGTTGATTGGAACGACCCGGCTGAAATTATCGAGAGAAAAATGCGCGCCTTTCATCCATGGCCCGGCGCTTTCACCATGCTCTACGACGAGGCCGGGGTGCCGCGTAAGCTCAAATTGTTTGGCGGGAAAATTATGAGCGGCGAAGGAAGGCCCGCCAGTATCGTGCGGGTGGATGACGAGATTGTGGTCGGGACAGGCCGCGGGACGCTCTCGCTCAGTGGTGTTCAATTGGAAGGTAAAAAGCGCATGTCGGCCGCAGAATTTGCCGGCGGCTGGCGCGCGCCGTTGCGCATCATGCCGTGAGCGCAGGCTTTTTGCCTAGCCAAGCGGCGCGCGTTCGGCTCATGTTTGCCCCCCATGCCAAACGAAGTCACCGCGTATAAGCGCATCGTCCTGAAGTTGAGCGGCGAAGCGCTGCGTGAACGCGGCGCGCGGGAAAATATCTCGCCCGAACTAGTGCGCGAGATTGCCGAGCGCGTGCGCGAAGTGCGCGACCTCGGAGCGCAGGTGGCGATCGTGATTGGCGGTGGGAACATCTGGCGCGGATTAAGCGCTTCGCATCGCGGGATGGATCGCACGACGGCGGATTACATGGGCATGCTTGCCACGGTGATCAACGGCCTGGCGTTGCAGAGCGCGTTAACGCAGGCCGGCGTCGATACCCGCGTGCAGACCGCGATCGAAATGAAAAATGTGGCGGAGCCGTTTATTCGCGGCCGCGCCATTCGACATCTGGAACTCGGCCGCGTCGTCGTGTTCGTCGCCGGCACCGGCAATCCTTTCTTTTCTACCGACACCACCGCCGCTCTACGCGCGAGCGAGATTGGCGCCGATGTCATCTTGAAAGCGACAAAAGTGGATGGCGTTTACGATTCGGACCCGGAGAAAAATCCGGACGCGAAACGCTACGATCGCGTGAGCTACACCGAGGCGCTGAGCAAGCGACTGCAGGTGATGGATTCAACGGCGTTCAGTCTTTGCATGGATAACAAGATCCCGATCGTGGTGTTCGGCATGAACCCGGCCAGTAATTTCCGCGACGTCGTGCTGGGGCAAAAAATCGGCACGCTGGTTTGCGATTAGCGGCTGGCCGCACCAGTTTTCACCATGAGCAGCGACGATATACTTTTAGAGGCGGAAATGACGATGGATAAGAGCGTGGACTACATGATCCACGAATTCTCGTCGGTGCGCACCGGCAAGGCCTCGCCCGCGCTGGTGGAAAATGTGGACGTGGAAGCTTACGGCTCAGCCATGAAATTGAAGCAACTCGCGTTGATCACCACGCCGGAACCGCGGCTGCTGGTCGTGCAGCCCTTTGACGCAGCCACGGTCAAGGACATCGAGAAAGCGCTCAAGGAATCGAAGATCGGCATTACCCCAATCGTTGACGGAAAAATTATTCGGCTGCCGATTCCGGAGCTGTCGGAAGAGCGACGGAAGGACCTGGTAAAGTCGCTTAGCAAAATGGCGGAGGAAGCGCGGGTGCGCGTCCGTTCGAATCGGCGAACGGCGATCGACGAAGCCAAGAAGGCGAAAGCCGCCGGCGACATGACCGAGGATGGTTTGCGCGATGCCGAGGATTCAGTGCAGAAACTTACCGATCGTTTCGTAAAATCGATCGACGACCACTTCGACCGCAAGCAAGCCGAAGTGATGAAAGTTTAGCGCGGCTACAACCTGACGAGATCCAGCAGGAACTGGCACCAGAGATAGACCATTCCGCGCCAGGTATATTTCACTTCACCGTCGGCCGCCGGTTTCAAGACTCCCGCACTGATGTTGTGCGCGATCTGGTCGCGCAAATCGTTTTCGATCTCGAGCTGAATCTGTTCGTCATCGAGCGACGTGAGAGCCTCGATGCCAACGCCGTTTTCCCGAAGGAATTGGCGATGACTCTGGTACAATTGCCAGAATGACTGGTCGGGTCGCTGGCGGTTGATGCGAAATTGCGGCGTCAGTTTCAGGCCGTACGACAGCGGATAATTCCACGTCGTCCAGATGATCCCGTCCGTCGCGCGCGAGGAGATGCGCAGGTAATAAAATGAAAGATCGTGCTGCTCATTCAGGCAGATCGTCGCCTGAGCGCGCTCCTCGGATTTGTAGAACAAGCGGAAGAACTGGCGGTAATCGTTCCAGTCCCAGCCGGCATCATTGACGTGGGTAAAAGCCTCGTTCTCGATCTCACGCGTGATCTCCTCGAGCGTCGGGAAATTATCAGCGGAGGGCGCGCTTTTGGGGCGTAGTCGCTTCTCCTTCGGCAATCGCAGCGAACGAATCCGGGTGAGGATTTCCAGCCACGGCAAAAACAACCAGCTGAGTGCGCCGACGGTGCCCCAGGCGAAAGAACCGGTGACGAAATAAACCGCGAGGAATGACGCGATGAGGATGCCAACCGCGCCGGTCTTTTGCGCAAACGACGTCTGATAACTCCTCAGCGCGATGCTGAGGACAGCCACGCCCAGCGTGAGGAAAAGGCCGAAAAGCATTAAGGGTTAATGCCGTGTTCGTTCAGAAATTTTTCGAGCTGATCGGTATCGAAGTTGGCCAGCACTTCATCTCCGGCGCGGAGCGTAGGAACGTAGGTTTGATCGGATAACTCCGTCATTTCGTGGTAGGCATCCCGATCTTTTCCCACGTCGATTTCGGTAAACGCGAAACCGCGCTCGGTGAGATATTCTTTCGCGTCCGTGCACCACGAACACCATTCGCGGCTGAAGAGCGTGATGTCGGTTGCCATGAGAGAATTAAACCGCCGAGGCCAAGCCCGTCAATGGACGCAGGCCCGGCAAGGTCAATACGATTTGGCCCAGACGACGCGGCGCTGGCTGTGCTCTCCCGTAAACGGGCACGTTCCTGCTTCGCCTTCGCCAAATGGGATGCAGCGGATGGTCACCTTGAGATCGTTCTTGATCTGTTGCTCTACTTTGCGCGAGCCATCCCAATGTGCGAGCGCGAAGCCGCCATGGATCTCCGGCTTGGCGGCATCGCGCGGGGTAAAGAATTCGTAAAATTCTTCCTTTGAATTGATGACGCGAGTATTGGCATCACGAAATTCAGTCGCGCGTTGCAAAAGATTTTGCTGGATGGATTCCAGAAGTCCCGCTGCGCTGCTTAAGCACTCATCCCGGGTCACGAAATCCTTCGCCTTAGCGGATTGATCGCGCCGGCTGACCGCGACCATGTTCTTTTCCAGGTCGCGCGGCCCAATTTCGAGGCGGAGAGGCACGCCTTTTTTGATCCAGTCCCAGTTTTTCACACCGCCGCCAAGATCGCGCCGGTCCACCTCGACTTCGATGGGCAGCCCGGCGTAGCGCAGATCACGCAGTTCAGCAGCAAGTTTGTCGCAGTATTCCAGCACTGCGGCGCGCGTTTCCTCCTTCGGCGTGATGGGAATAATAACAATGTGAGTCGGCGCGATGCGCGGCGGAAGGACGAGGCCGTCATCATCCGCGTGCGCCATGATGACGGTGCCGACAAGTCGCGTGCTCATACCCCAACTCGTCGTCCAGCCAAACTCCTGTTTGCCTTCGCGCGATTGAAATTGGATCCCGCTCGCACGCGAAAAGTTTTGGCCAAGGAAGTGCGATGTGCCGGCTTGGATCGCTTTTCGGTCCTGCACCATGGCTTCAATGCAAAGCGTCTCGACCGCGCCGGGAAAGCGCTCGCTCTCCGATTTTTCCCCGCTGAAAACCGGTATCGCCAGATGATCGCGGACAAACGTTTCGTAGACATCCAGCATTCGCTTCGTTTCCTCGCGCGCCTCGGTCTCCGTCTCGTGCACGGTGTGCCCTTCCTGCCAAAGAAATTCGGTGGTGCGAAGAAAGACGCGCGGCCGCATTTCCCAGCGCACGACGTTGCACCACTGATTAATCAGAATCGGGAGGTCGCGGTACGATTGCACCCATTTCGCATAGGTCGCCCCGATGATCGTCTCGCTCGTCGGCCGGACGACTAACGGCTCCGCCAACTCCGCCGCCGGGGCCGGGCGCATTTTCCCGTCCGGGCCGATGTCGAGCCGATGGTGCGTCACGACGGCACATTCCTTGGCAAAGCCTTCGACGTGATCCGCCTCTTTCTGCAGGTAGCTCAGCGGAATGAAGAGCGGGAAATAGGCGTTACGATGTCCGGTCGCGCGGAACATGACATCGAGTTGCCGCTGCATGTTTTCCCACATCCCGTAACCCCATGGACGAATGACCATGCAGCCGCGGACATCGGAGGGATCGGCCAGTTCCGCGGCGCGGATGACCTGCTGATACCATTCAGGGAAATCCTCTTCCCGACGCGGCGAGATGGCGTTGCGCTGCTGCTTTGGACTCTCGGACATGACGACGAACAACTAACCGCGCGGGATAAAATTCACCAGTCTGACTTGTCAGGCTCGCAACTTTTGGTCATTGCTGGGTTTAATCGAATGTTATGAAAACACCTTTTGTCATAGCTTTGGTCCTCGCCGCAGGTTTGCAATTATCGACCACTGCATCCGCCCAGCCTCAGCCCGGACGCGGGCGCGCCAGTGGTCGTCCGGTGCGCGAAGCGTGGGCGAAACTAACCCCGGATGAGCGCACCAAATTGCGCGGTGCACATCGCTCGGCAGTGGCCGATCCCAGCGTCCAGGCAGCCCGCGAGCGCATGCAGGCAGCACGAAAACAATATCACGATTCCATGCGCGCAGCGCTCCTGAAGGCGGATCCATCCGTGCAGCCAATCCTGGAAAAGCTTCCGACGCCGCCCGAGAAGAATCCCTGATCGCCGATTGAGTTGCGCCGACTAAAGGTTGCCCGCGACCGAATTCTGCGCTCCACGCAATTCGCTCTTGTCCGCGAACCCACCGGCGAACTCGATGCTGCAGACGCTGCCGTAAATTGCGTGCGGGCCGTAAGCCGCCCCCGCGACGTTGTAGGTCGAGCTGAAAATATTTTTACGATGGCCGCGACCGCGCACGCCGTCATCGATGATGAGCGCCAGCACGATGTCGCGTGCTGATTTTTTGCCGTACGAAATATTTTCGCCCCACGCTCCCTGCCATCCGCCGTATTTGCTGATGCGCTGGCCAGGACTGCTCCAGTCGCTGCCCTTGTGTCCCATGCGGCCGTTGGCCTGGTCGGCACAATGATCCGCCGCGGCGCGACACATCCCGTCCGACACCGCCAGCGGGGCCTGCGGTTGCGCGCGTTGCAAAAACCGCATTGCTTCATCGAGAGCGCGGACGCCTTCGTGTGTTCGAAGCCTGGTGTTGCCGGGAAGAAGACAGAGGTTGCCGTTGAAATGGCCTCTCATTTCCGCGATGTAACCGGCGTAAAGAGTGGGGTTTTGCCGCGCCAGATTCATCTCGCGCACGATGGCGGGACCGGAGACGGCAATGGAATCGGCATAGGAAACCGAAGCGATAAAAAACGTCGCCAACGAACAGGCAAGAGACCGGATGTGCATTATAATTTCTAGAAAGCAGCTCCGGTGCCAGCCGACTTCGTGCACGCGGCATCGTCATCGCGTAACGGCATTTGACACTCGCCGTGCCGCCCCGTAGTTTCCGTGCCCTTTTCCGTCTGATGAAAACGTTTTCCGCAAAAGCCAACGAAGTGCCGCGCAAGTGGTGGATTATTGACGCCAAAGACCAAGTGCTGGGGCGTGTTGCCGTCAAAGCCGCGAACCTTCTGCGCGGGAAGGAAAAGCCGATCGTGACGCCGCATGTCGATACCGGTGACTTCGTTGTTGTCATTAATGCCGATAAAGTTCGCGTGACTGGCAAGAAGGAAGAGCAGAAAACTTTCATGAGTTTCTCAGGGTTTGTCGGCGGCCATAAGACGGAAACGCTGCGTTCCCGCCGCGCGCGGCATCCGGAACTGCTCGTCGAACACGCCGTTCGTGGAATGATTCCGCACAACAAACTTGGCCGCGCGATTTACCGGAAATTGAAGGTCTACGCAGGCGACGAGCATCCGCATGGCGCGCAGCAACCGACTGCCATCACCATTGGCTAACTTTATGGCACAGACAGAAGAAATCGTTGCAACCGGCCGTCGGAAAACTTCGGTTGCCCGTGTGCGCATGAGCACGGGAAGCGGCAAGATCGAAGTGAATGGCCGCTCATTTGAAGACTATTTCCCGACCACTCCGCTGCAAAATACCGTGTTAGCGCCGTTGCAAACGGTGCAGATGGTAAACGCCTATGACGCGTCCATTAACGTCACGGGTGGCGGTTCCACCGGCCAGGCTGGCGCAGCTCGCCTCGCGATTGCTCGTGCCCTACTGCAGGTCGAGGGCGACCTGCGCGGCACCTTGAAGGCCGCGGGATTACTCACGCGCGATCCGCGCATGAAAGAGCGCAAGAAGTCCGGGCAACCGGGCGCACGCAAGCGCTTCCAGTTCTCGAAACGCTAAGAGCGTTCTTTACGGTTTCGCGGGTGGAACAGCCGGATTCGGTTGCGGCGGTTGGCCTGGAGCTGATGGCTGCATTTTCGCCGTCGCGACGGACGCCGGCTTAAGCCTTCGCAACATCGCGCCGGCTTCCGCGGCGAAATAGCTGTCGCTGTGCTGCGACATCACATCTTCGCAGGCTTTGCGCGCTTCATCGTGCTGACCCTTGGCCTCGAAAAGGTGCACCTCGGAGATCATCGCCAGCGGGGCCAGGAAATCGCGCGGATAACTCGCTGCAATTTTTTGATAAGTCGCAAGCGCTTCATCATTTTTACCCATCGCCTCCAGGTTTGAGGCAATCGCCATGCGCGCAGTTGTCGCCATCGAATGTGACGGAAATTTATCGACGAACTGTTGCAGCTCGGCATTGGCCCCGGCGTAATCTTTGGCAATGCGAAGTGCGTCGGCCGCAGAAAGATAGGCCGTGGCCAGCGCGGGACTGTTCGGGTAATTCGCGATCGCGCGGCGATAATCTTCCGGCGTTTTGGCTGAGGCTACCGCGGCGGCGGCCTCGTTCTCCCTGCGCTGTTGATAGTAGCGATAGGTGGAGAATCCAATCGCCGCGACCAGTGCGATACCGATCACCGCTGCAATTTCGCGTTTATATCGATCCCAGAAAATTCGCGTCTCAAGAACAGGATCAGGCGTGGAAGTCGTCGGAGTAACCATGGAATCACGCGCTCCAATGGCGCGAGCGATGTAATTGCCACGCGGAGAAACGCAGCGCAAGTCTGCGCGACTCTCCGCCGGGCGGGGAATCGAATTTTTTGACGACGCGCGCGTCTCGGCCTTGAGAAATTTGCGCATTAACCGCAATGCCTGCCGGTTCTCTTCCGGCGTATTCGATACGCAACCATCCTCGCGAATGAACAATTCGTAATCCCGCATGTAGGCGTCGTTCGCAGTGAAGAGAACGCAGTTTCATCAAGAAAAATGGGTGATTCGCGCCTGCGCCTTTCGCCGGTAGGTTCGGTGAGTGTCCGTCCACGATAAGCTCTTCATCCCGGGCCCGGTCGAGGTTTCACCCGCCACCCTCGCCGCCTTTTCGCGGCCGATGATCGGACATCGCGGCTCCGAGTTTAAAGAGCTGTACCGCGCAATTCATCCGCGGCTGCAGTCGCTCTTCGGCACGAGGCAACCCGTCTTCCTGTCGAGCTCGTCGGCTTGGGGAGTGATGGAAGGAGCGATTCGTAATGTCGTCCGCGAGCGCGTTCTCTGCTGCATGTGCGGCGCGTTTTCGGACAAATGGCTCGAGGTGGCGCGGCGATGCGGGAAGGAAGCGGAGCCCTTACAGGTTGAATGGGGCCAACATATCGAGCCGGCAGCATTGGACGCAAAACTTGCAACCGGCCGCTTCGACGCGGTAACGCTAATCCACAACGAGACCTCGACCGGCGTCATGAATCCACTGCCGGAACTCTGCTGCACCCTCGCGAAATATCCGGAGGTCGCGTCGATTGTGGATAGCGTTTCGTCATTTTCTGCGGTTCCCCTCGCGATGGATGACCTGCGAATCGACGTGCTCCTCACCGGCAGCCAGAAAGCGCTGGCGCTGCCTCCTGGGTTCTCGCTTTTCAGCGTTTCAGAAAAGGCATTGGCGCGCGCCGCGGAAAATCCGGAGCGCGGGTTTTATTTCGATTTCCTCGAGTTCAAGAAACAGCAGGCGGAGAACATGACGCCGACTACCCCAAGTGTCGGCCACATTTACGCGCTGGAATCGAAGCTCGATGAAATTTTCGCGGAAGGTCTGGTGAATCGATACGAGCGCCATCGGCGCACCAATGCTCTCGTGCACGAGTGGGTGCGCAGCCGCGGGTTCGATTTTTTCGCGGAAAAAGGCTTCCGCTCCGTCACCTTGACCTGCGTGAAGAACAGCCGCGGCATCGATGTGGCGAAACTCGTGCGCGATCTGCGCGAGAGTCATCATCTCGTGATCGACGGCGGTTATGGAAAGATCAAAGGCGAAACCTTTCGGCTCTCCAACATGGGCGATGAAACGGAGGAGACGGTCGCGCACCTGGTCGCCTGCCTCGACGACGTAATGCCGTCATCCCGAGCGTAGCGAAGCGCAGTCGAGGGACCCCGTCGCCATACGAGCTGCGTGAACTACTCTTTACGCGACGGGGTCCCCATTCGACTCGGCTTCGCCTCGCTCAGGGCAGGCTCTCGGCTTCGCTCGGGATGACGGCGTGTTTCCGATAGCGGCGGCTTCGACTTGCGGCGCATTTGCCGGGGCGATCCTGCGAAAAATCATCCAGACGCCAGCGAGCACGAAGCAGGCTCCGACCAGAAACCAGGCGGAGAGGCGTTCCCCGCCCGCGAACCAACCCAACAAAAGCGCACCGGGCGGAGTGACGAGCGAAATGGACTGCGCCTGCGCGACCGACGTTCGGGGCATAAGCCAGTAGAGCAGAATAAAGGCGAGCGCAGAGCCGAGCAGCGCCAAATAAAGGAGGCAGGCAACGGCGGAGTTGCTCCAGTGAAACCGGACGGGATTTCCATCGACCGCCCATCCGAGCAGCAGCAACGGGGCAGTGCCAAAGATCATCTGCCACGCCGCGAGCATCGAAGGAGGAAGATCGATCCGGCGCGCTTTCAAAACGACGTTCGAATAAGCGGCGCTGGCCGCACCCACGGTGATGGCAAGCCCGCCGATAAACGCGAGCAATCCGTTAAAACTTAGCAGGCGCGCACAAATAATCGCCACCCCGGCCATCGCCACCAACGCGCCGCTCAACCTTTCCAGGCGCAGCGGTTCGTCGGGCAAAAGCCAGTGCGCAAAGACCATTCCAAAAATAGGAATTGAGGCCTGGATGATCGCAGCCAACCCCGACGAAACGTGCAGCTCCGCCCAGAAGAGAAGCGTATAATTCAGCGCGAACATCAGGATACCGGTGCCGGCCAGAACAAAATAATCCGCACGACGTTTCGGGAGAAGCGGTCCGCGACCGATCGAAACCGCGAGAAGCGCCAGAATCGCGATGAGAAAGCGGTAGGCGACGAATGAGATCGGCGGCAAATCGCGCAGCCCGATCTTAATGACGAGCCACGTCGAGCTCCAGACTACGCAGAGCGTCGCGAAGGCGGCGATGATAGCGAGACGCGAAGCGCGCGGCATCGCTTATGAGCGCATCAGCGGAACAGAGTTGCAACCCTACATTTGGGAACGGAATGGCAGCATGAGCCATTCTGTCGTGCGTTCGGACAGGGACCGATTTTTGAATTCGCTCAAGGTGTATTCCTTCGCGAGCGCGAGATCTTTCTCATACGAACGCTCCATCGCCGCGCCAAACTTCGCGTCATAGATTACCACATCCAGTTCCTCGTTAATTTCCGAGGATCGCGAATCGAAGTTCGACGATCCGAACATGGTAAAAAGACCGTCTACCACCAACGACTTCTGGTGAATCATGGCTGGCTGGTACTCGAGAATTTTGACCCCGCCCTCCAGCAGTTTTCCGTAAGCGGCGCGGCCCGCGGACTTCGTCATCGGTTGATCGTTATTCGGACCGGGCAGGAGTAGTCGCACGTCGACGCCGCGTTTCACAGCACCGACCAGTTGCTTCACCTGATCTTCCGTTGGTGTGCAGTACGCGTTAGTGATCCAGATGCGATGCGCGGCGGCGGTGAACGCGACCGCCTGGACAAGCGGCACGGGCGCCATCGAGAACGAATGCGAGGAAACAATCTGAGCTTTCAAATCACCCGTCGCCTGCAGCTGCGGAAACTGGTCGGATCCGCTCAGCGCTTCTGCAAATGTCTTGACCCAATGCTCCTGAAAAGCCGCCTGCAGTTTCGCCACTATCGGCCCTTCGATGCGCAACTGCGAGTCCCGCCAGTGTTCCTTGTCCTGCGCGTGTCCGCTCCATTTCGCGGCGAACCCGGCGCTGCCAGTGAAGCCGATTTTGCCATCGAGCACGATGATGCGGCGATGCGTGCGGCGATTCGAGCGATCCACCCGCCAGGAATGCAGCGGGTGATAATAGCTAAACTTGCAGCCGGCCTCTTTCATCTGGCGCACGTCGGAATTATCCAGCTTTGAACTGGAGCCGATGCCATCCAGCAAAATGCGGACTTCGACTCCGACGCGAGCCCTTTCGATCAACGCATCTCGAAATTGCCGGCCAATCTCATCGCTGTAGAAGATAAACGCCTCAAAGTTAATAGTTTTCCTGGCGGCACGAATCGCGTCGAGCATCGCCGGGAAATAGGCATCGCCATTTTCCAGCACCTCGATCTTGTTACCCGGGATGAGGACGGGATCGCTTAGCGCCAGGGCGGAACCGATAAATTCCGGATCACGCACCGCGTAGGTGTGTTCAAGATGATATTCGAGCGTCTTCCGCCGAATGAAAAAAAGGCAGAAGACCAGGATGACGGCGATGAACAGGAGCACGACCGAAATCCATTCACCGTAGGCGAGCTTGCCCCAGCAGATATTCAGCCAGTGGGAAGGGTGAGCTCGCTGCTTCGCCATAACGTCGTGCGCAAAGAGCTACTCCTATCGCGCCATGCGCGCGAAGTTATTCTCGTTACTGCGACGCGCCAGCGTTGCTGCGGCCGGGGCGACGACGCTGATAGTGCGGCAGGCCGTTCGTCTGAATCTGCGCTTCGCGAATCTTATCCGAGGGCACGCGTCGCAGGTTTCGAGTCAGCCCAAGCTTGGATAACGTCCAGATGATCCATTTCGTCGGATCGAGATTCCAAGGCTTCACTCCATTCCGATAATCGTACTGAAATTCGTGGTGATAGTTATGATATCCCTCACCAAAAGTGAAGATCGCGAGCAGCCATGAATCTCGCGCGCTGCACTTCGTCGAATAAGGCTGCGCACCCATCACGTGACAGGCGCTGTTGATCAAAAAGGTGCAGTGCTGCACGAACACCACGCGCGCCACACCGGCGATCAGAAACGCACCGAGCGCACCCATCCATCCGTTCCAGAGACCGCCGATTAACGCGGGCAACCCGAAGCTCACGACCACCGCGATCAGATGAATGTACTTATGCTGCCAGCGAATGAGCGGATCCTTTTGGAGATCCGCGACGTTATCGAACGGCGGCTCGGGATTGAGCTTAAAGATCAGCCAGCCGATATGCGCCCACCAGAATCCCTTCGAGATGCTGTAGGGATCGTCGTGATCGTGGTCGACGAATTTGTGGTGGCGGCGGTGTTCGCTCGACCAGAGCAGCACCGAATTTTCGAATGCCGCCGCGCCAAAGATCAGCGTCCACAAACGGATCGGCCAGGCCGCCTGAAACGTAATGTGCGAAAAGAGGCGGTGATAGCCCAGGCTGATGCTGAACCCGCTGGCCGCGACGAACGCGAAGAAAAGGCCGACGTCAAACCAGGTCAGGCCGACTTTCCAGATGTAGAGCGGAACAACCGTCAACGTGAGCAGCAGCGTGCCCATGAGGAACGAACTGGTGATCCAGTTGATCCGATCGAGCGGAAATCGATCTAAAAGGTTGCGCGAGGGAGCGGTTTGTTCGGCAGAGGTCGTTGAGTCCAACATACTATACTTGTTCTAGGCTAGGGCTGCGATGTTTACGCGAATCGCGCTTTGCGGTCCACTTAAACGGAGGGGGTTACAATGCGTAAGATCGCACAATTATGGGGTATTCGCCCGCAAAAAAGAGAAGGACGCCTCGTTTTGCGAAGCGCCCTTCATATTTGATGGCGATAAGCCGAATTCTGTCCGGTCGCCGTAGCGACCGTGATGATCATTTATCTCATCCGTGGGGGCGGACGCCCGACGCTTGCGCGCCGTGATGCGACGATACCCGAGGATCAACGGACCGGCTATCCTTCCTCTGTTTTGTCTTGCACCGCATGGGGTTTTTCGTGCCACGCGAATCGCTTCGCGCGCGGTGAGCTCTTACCTCGCCTTTTCACCCTTGCCTGCACTCTGT
Organism: Chthoniobacterales bacterium; assembly: GCA_038323965.1. GTDB lineage: Bacteria > Verrucomicrobiota > Verrucomicrobiia > Chthoniobacterales > UBA10450 > JBBQHM01. The sequence continues at coordinate 40,462 of JBBQHM010000001.1, forward strand.
TGCCAAAGAACCGGCGGTCTATTTTCTGCGACACTTTCCGTCACCGCAATTTTTCAACCGCGACGCCCGCGTCTTCTACGCGGCATGCTGCCGTATGGTGTTCGGACTTTCCTCTGGCAGAGCGTTGCCGCACCGCCAGCGATCATCTGCCATCACCGACAGTTTATCACGAAGCCGGACAACTGCTACGAACTCTTCTGCAGCTCGGCCAGATCCTTCAGCACCTGCTCGCTATGGTCGGCTGGTTTCACGCCGGTGTATACTTTCGCGATCTCGCCCTTGGGATTGATGATGAACGTATTTCGCGCGGCCATCTTCTGTCCCTGGTACTCCATCATCGAGCCATATTGAGTCGCGACTTTTGCCTCCGGATCTGCGAGCAATTTGAAGTTTAAACCTTCCTTGGTGCAGAAGTTCTTATGCGAATCCGCCGTGTCCGCACTGACTCCGACGACAGTCGCCTGCAGCTGCTCATACTTCGCGAGATCGCGCTGGAAATTGTGCGCTTCGAGCGTGCAGCCGCCGGTGAAATCTTTCGGGTAAAAGTAAAGGATCACCCACTTTCCTTTGAAGTCGGCGAGGCTGACCTGGGTGCCGTCGCCGGCAGCAAGTTTCAGTGCGGGCGCGGGCGAGCCAGCGGCCGGTTGCGTTGCGGTTTCCGCTGCGACCGCGACGCTAAAAGTCGCGGCGGCCACTGCGCTGAGGACAAAGAAGTTTTTCATAATTTTGTTACTGACAAAACCTAACAGCCGTTCGCCCACGGGTGAAGTCTTTCTGTCACCCCGAGCAATTCGGCGCTTGCTCTTCCATCGGCGTTCGGCTTCAACCGGACGCAGATGGCGAACGAAATTACGATTCCGCAGGGCTATCGGGTGCATCCGCTGCGCCTAGTTCTCGGCATCATCGGCTTCATCGGGCTGATGACGCTGATCTTTGCGCTGCTCTTTGGATTCACCTCCATTCCCGCAAACTCCATCGGCGTAAAGACCCGGTTTGGCGCCTTCTCCGGAACGGTCCAGCCCGGCCTCGCCTACGCCATCCCGCACGTCGACGAGATCATGGTCGTGCCCACGCAACGCTTGCTGAAACTCGAGTTCGGATTCGCCACCGCCGGTGCGTCCAATCTTTACCAGGGCGACCGCGACACCGATGACACTGAGACGATGATCACGGGCGACCTGAACACCGCGCTGGTGCCGTGGGTCGTGCAATATCGGATTACTGATCCACGCCTGTATTTATTCGGGGCGCGCGAGCCGGAGAAAACATTGCGCGATCTTTCCGAGAGCGTGATGCGCGAAGTAATCGGCGACCGCACCGTCGACGAAGTGCTGACGATCGGACGTCACGATATCGAGACATCCGCACTAAAACGTCTCACGGATCTGAGCTCGGAATACGAACTCGGATTACAGATCCAGCAGGTCCAGCTCGCGACTGTCCGTCCACCGCCGGTGGTGCAAGCCGCCTTTAACGAAGTGAACCAGGCGCAACAGGAAAAACAAACTGCGATCAATCAGGCATGGGCGAATTACAATGACGCCGTTCCCAACGCGTCCGGTAAAGCCAAGGAACGCCAGAAGCAGGCCGAGGCTTACGCATTTCGCCGCATCAACCAGGCCAAGGGTGACACCGAGAAATTTTCGCTGCTGGTGGCCGAATATCGCAAGGCGCCGGAGATCACGCGCCGCCGGCTTTATCTCGAGGCGATGCAGGAAATCCTGCCGAACCTTCAGCGCAAAATCATCATCGACGAAAGCGTTAAAGGCATTCTGCAAACATTGCCGCTTGGCCCGGACACAGCGGTAAAACAACCATGAGCGCCGATCCCCGCGAGACCGCCATCCTGTTCGCCGCGATGCGATTAATTCAGAGCCGGGTGATGGCCTTCCTCGGAGTCATCTTCATTTTCACGGCCGTAAAATGGGGCGCGATACTCTTCACCGTTCATCAATACGAGAACGTGATCGTCACGCGTTTCGGCAAGGCGATTCACACCGAGACAACGCCCGGATTAAAGTTCAAGCTGCCTTTTTTCGATGTCGTTCATCGTTTCGATAATCGCATTCTGGCCTGGGATGGACCGCCCACCGAATGCCCGACGAAAGATAAACTTTATCTCATCGTCGACTCCTTCGCGCGCTGGCGCATCAGCGATCCCCTTCTCTATTATAATCGCCTGAATGACGAGCGGAGCGCGCTCTCACGGCTCGACGATATCGTGGGGAGCGAGACCAGAACGGCGGTCGCGACGAACGATCTCGTTGAGATCATTCGCGTCATCAAAAACCGAAAACCGGTTCGGGATGAGGCGATGGAAAAAGCCGGCACGATTCTCCCGAGCAATATTCCCGACATTCAGCTTGGGCGCGGTGAGATCGAGAAACAAATTACAGAACGCGCCCGGCAAAAGATGTCGGACTTCGGCATTGAAATGATCGACTCTCGCTTCAAGCGGAGCCGCTATAATCCGGCCGTCGCCGAGAAAATCGTCGAGCGCATGTCGAGCGAACGTCACCAGATCGCCGCCAAATTCCGCTCCGAGGGACGCGGCGAAGCAGCTAACATCAGCGGCCAGAAAGAAAGCGATGTCGCGTCAATCACATCGACGGCAAACCGCGAAGCCCTCAAGATCGAGGGCGAAGCCGATGCCGAGGCCGCTCGTATTTACACCGCGACGTACGCAACGCCGGACGCGCAGGAGCTCTATACATTTTTGCGTAGTCTGGAAGTGCTCCGCGCTGGCTTGGAGAAGGACACTACCGCCGTGCTATCCACTAACAGCGAGCTCGGTCGCCTGCTAAAAGGAATCGGCTCGTGGGCGCCAGCGTCGAAGACCCCAACTCCTTGAAGCAACGAGCATGGGTTGGGCGGGACTCGAACCCGCAACCAACCCCGAAAGCTTTCGGGGCTGCTCTCATTGATTCAATTTAAAAATCGCCAGCTGCGGATTTTTCTTTGCTTTCAATTGCAGCTCTAGCTTCCGGGCTTCGGACATTGAAGGCACCTGCTTGGCTGCAACAATTACAGGCTTGGCGCCGAAGCGATGCGTGCTGTGATTACTGCCACGCTCATGCTCCGCCAGTCGACGTTCAAGGTTCTCTGTCGCTCCGATGTAGTGGCGACGCGCGCAGCGCAAGATGTAAACCCAAGCCATAAGATAGCTGGGTTGGGCGGGACTCGAACCCGCAACCAACGCCTTAAAAGGGCGCTGCTCTACCATTGAGCTACCAACCCGTGGAGTCCGTTTTACGCGCGACGCGCCCATCTGGCAACCAACCCCGAATGCTTTCGGGGCTGCTCTACCATTGAGCTACCAACCCGCACAGAGATGACGTTTTAATCTACAACGCGGGATGTCGCAAGAGATCGCGCAACGACTTCGTTTTGCGGTCCAGCTCAAAAACGTGCAACCCGACCGCGGCTGCGGCGCGCCAATCGCGCGCAGGATCATCGCCCACGTGGAGGGTCACGTCCGCGGAAACGCCGATGAATTTGAGGGAGCGATGAAAGATTTCCGGGTCGGGTTTGTCGGCGCCGAGTTCGCTGGAAAGGAAGACGTACTTGAAGAATTTTCGCACGCCAAGATGCTCGAGCACGAAACGCAGGCGGCCGTCAAAATTAGAAATCACTGCCAGCTGATAGCGCGGATGCAGTTCGCTGAGCACTTCGATCACGTCGGGAAATAATTCCCACACCTCAGGCTCGGCGAAGTGCTCATACGCAATCTCGAAAAAGTTGTCTCGATCTAGGGCGGACAAACCGGGCGCCGCCCTGTCCAGGACGCGAAAGACGATGTCGTGCCAAAGGCCTTTGTCGTCATCATCGCGCGGACCGTCGATCGCCTTGCGCGAAGGCAGCGCTGTCCAAGCGAGCGAAAACGCTTGATCGAGTTGCTGCGCATTAAGTCGAAGCCCAACCTGCGTTCCGACGTAGGCATAATTCTCGCCGACGCTGCGGGTCAGCCTGATCAGAGTTCCCGCCGCGTCGAAGAGGATTGCCTTTACCATCTTGTCGAATTTAACTGCGAATCCCGCTCGCGCATTGGACAAGCGTTCGGCCGCGGAGGATTGATTGACGATGCTTCCAGTCGAGCACAACGATTCGCTTAACGCGCAGATTCTCGCTATCTCCGAGGATAAGATCGAAGGCTTTGTGCGGGAGCCTTTCGAGGAAATCGCGAAACGCAGTGGCGTAGCGGTCGCCGACGTGATGTCGCGCATCGCAGCGATGCTAAAAGCTGGAACGATTCGGCGCGTGCGCCAGACTTTGCTGGCGACCAACCTGGCGGATGGAGCGCTGGTCGCTTGGAAAGTGGCGCCGGAGAAACTCGATGCGGCATTCGATTTTATGTTTCAGCGTGATCCGTTTTCCGGCCACGTCGTCTTGCGTTCGACCGATGGGGTGACGGCAGGCTCGGAGTACAAACTCTGGACGACGCTTAAAGTCCCACACGGTTTCTCTCTCGCAGCGCACGCCGAGATTCTCGCCGGCCACACCGGCGCGGAACATTTCCGGCTGATGCCGGCCAAAGGAATTTTCACGCTCGGGGTTGGACACGTGCGCCGAAAAAACGTGGAGCCAGGAAGCAAGGCGCCGGACCTGGCGAAGATGAATTCGGTGCGCGCGGTAAAGTTAAACGAACTCGAGTGGCGCGTCCTTGTCGCACTCAAGCGCGAGTTTGCGTCGGAGGAAATTGCTCCGACGCCCTGGCGCGCTCGTGCGGAAGAGGCGGGCATTTCGCTCGACGAATTTTACGAGATGGCCGAGGACTTGAGCACACGAAATGTCATCGGCCGATTCTCAACCTTTCTTGAGCATGTGAAACCCTCCGCCACCGGCGTGCGGGTGACGCGCTTCAACGCGCTTTTTCACTGGGCCGTTCCCGCGGGCCGGGAAATCGAAGCTGGGGGCGAGGTCGGGCGGCATCACATCCTCACGCACTGTTATTGGCGCGAAGCGGGTCCGGAGTTCCGCAATGTGAACATCATGGCGGTGGCACATGGAACCGACAAAGCGCGCTTGCTCGAACATAAGGCTGCGATCGACGCGCATCTCGACGCGTGCGCGATTCCAGTAAGCTACACCAATGTTTTTTGGGGCGGCCGGAGCGAGATCAAGCCATCTGAAATTTCGCCGCAGGCGCATCTCGAATGGATGCGCGAATTCGCACCGCCAGTCGCGTGACATCACCCAGCTCCGACGGCCCGATGAAGGCGCTCACGGATAAGCTCCGCGATGGCGCCGATCTTAACGGCAACGATGTTCGCTACGCCGTAAGTCTGCTTCTCTCGGACTCAATCGAGGCCGCCGCGAAAGGAGACTTTCTCACCGCCTTGCACGAGAAGGGCGAGACCGTCGACGAGATTACCAATCTCGTTTGCGATCTCATGGAGCGCGCGGTGGACCCGATGCTCGAACTCGGCAAATCGGGCCGGACGGTAATCGACATCTGCGGGACCGGCGGCGATGGTTTCGATCTCTTTAATGTCTCGACCGCGGTGATGTTCGTGATCGCGGCGGCGGATCTGGCAGTCATTAAACATGGAAATCGCAGTGTCACGTCGCGCTCGGGCAGTGCCGACGTGCTCGAAGCACTCGGCGTTACCATCGATCTCAACCCGGACGATCTAAAGCGATGCGTCGACGATCTCGGCTTCGGCTTCATCTACGCGCGCCGTTACCATCCGGCCTTCCGTGCGCTTGCTGAAATGCGGCGTCAGCTCGCGCGCGAAAACAAGCGCACCGTCTTTAACATCGTGGGGCCACTGCTCAATCCCGCGTCACCGCCTTACCAACTTATCGGCGTTTACAATCCGCGACTGACGAATGTCTTCGCGCAGGTTCTACGCGAGCTCGGCTGCAAACGCGCGTGGGTGGTGCATGGGCTCGCGGAGGGAAATCGCGGCGTCGATGATGTGTCAACGGTGGGGCCGACCACCGTAGCGGAGTTACACGAAGGCAAAGTAAAGTCAGCCGTGCTCGACACGCGATGGCTCGGCATTCCGCAGGCGACCATCGCCGAACTCACAGGCGGTGATGCGGCCGAGAATGCGAAGACGATCGAAAGTATTCTTGGCGGCGAAGACCGCGGCGCGAAGTACAACTACGTCGTGGCCAATGCCGCTGCTGCCCTCATTGTCGCCGAAGTAGTACACGATATGAACTCGGGCGCGGCGCTCGCTCGCGAATACATCGATAGTGGTCGCGCGTTGAAAAAGCTGCGCGCTTTGCAGGCGTTCACCGCGTCCGTTTCCTAATCGGCAAATTTTCGGAACGGGTAGCTTGTTTCAATTACTCGCAGAATCGCGACGGCAACTTCATTACGATCTAGCGAACGCCCAAGTTCCAGCGCCAGCGACGTCGCGCGCTCGCGCAATGATTCAGAAAAATCAGCCAGGGTATGATTGACGTTTATCCCGATGCCCAGAATAGCGATGTGCGTTGAGCCAGGTCTGGCGCGCAGCTCGACCAGGACGCCCCCTAGTTTTCTTGAGTCGACATAAATATCGTTAGGGAAATTCACTTTGGCTTCAATTCCAAAGGCATCATGTAGCGCAATCACAATTGCCCTCGCCGCCCACGCCGTCACCGCGGCGGATTCTCGCACGTCGATTTCGGGAAACAGGAGAGTCGAGAACCAAAGACCCTTGCCCGCTGCCGATTCCCAATGATTCCCGCGCTGACCGCGGCCGGCGGTCTGCTTTTCCGCGAAAACGACAACGCCCTCGGACGCGTGATCAACGAGCCGAACGATTTCGTCATTGGTTGAAGTCGTTTCTGTGAGAACGGTCACTTCATGGCCGACGATCGCGCCCTGTAGCGCACGACGAATTCGCTCAACATCGATTTTATCCGGGACGGCGCTCACGACGCCACGCGCGTCAGTTCCATCGATAAATCAGCTGCGATGGCCGAATGCGTGAGCGCACCGACCGAAACGTAATCGACACCGGTGGCAGCGATCTGCCGGACCGTCTGCAGCGTAATTCCACCGCTCGCCTCAAGCTGCACCGGCCGCGTTTTGCGCAAGGCTACCGCTTCCCGCAATTGAGCGGTTTTCATGTTATCGAGCAAAATAATGTCGACTCCCGGCGTCTCGAGAAATTCGCGCACCTGATCGAGCGAATCGGCTTCGATCTCCACGCGAACTTTCGGATGCTGCACTTTTAATTGCGCGATCCGCGCGGCCATGTCGCCCCGCGTTGATCCTGTCGCAATGTGGTTGTCCTTCACCAGAATCATGTCGTGCAGCCCGAATCGATGATTCACCCCGCCGCCCGCAACGACCGCCGCCTTTTCGAGACGCCTCATGCCGGGAGTTGTCTTTCGAGTATCTAAAATCTTGGTCTTCGTCGACGCGGCGGCGTCCACAAATTCGCGCGTTAAGGTTGCCACGCCCGAGAGATGCTGCAGGAAATTCAACGCGACGCGCTCAGCCGTGAGGATCGATCGGGCGGCGCCACGAATTTCCATGACGCTTTCACCGGCCCGCACCGCGCTCCCGTCCCCACGCATCACTTCGACTCGAAGCGCGGGATCGACCTGACGAAAAACTTCCACCGCCGCCTCAATTCCGCTTACGACCAGGCGGTTCCGCGCGACAATCCGACCGAGGGCGCGCAGATCGGAGTCGACAAAAGTGTCAGTTGTGAGGTCGCCGGTTCCAATGTCTTCACGCAGGGCTATCGATACTAATTCGATATCTGCGGGAGTCATCGTGCCAAACTCCCGGAGGCTGCGCGCGCGATGCCGATGCCGGTACAAAAAGATTCGGGCAGCGCACGCACGGAGAAACAGCGAATTTTACAGAAGCGTGCGACTACCCGAATCGCCTTAACCTGTATCATTGGACAGACATAACCCGGACTCGTTCGAAATATTTTGAGCGATTACAGGATAAATGCACTTCGAGTATGTGTCTTGGTTTCAATATGTTACAGTGCAAGTTCGCCTTGGCCACCCCGCGAGGCCTGTTCAGCTTCAACCCGCACTTCCTGAAGTAACGACTTAAATTCACATTTATCGAGCGCCTCGATTAATCGGGGGTAATCGGGCGTGATCTTCAACTTCTCAAACGGCACCGACAACTCGATATCGCATTCGAGCTCCACCATTTTGCGGTTCTGCAATATCTGCTCCCGCGCGGTCGCCAATTTTTCGCGGGTCCGCACGCTTTTGACCGCATCGAGATTTCCCAGCAAGGCGTCGAGGCCGCCGTGTTCGCGGATAAGACCCGCAGCGACTTTACGTCCGATCCCCGCGCCGGGAATGTTATCGACGGAATCGCCTGCGATCGCGAGAACGTCGCCGATTTGATTCGGAGCGACTTCCCATTTTTTGAATACTTCCGTCTCTCCCAGGAGCGCGAATGCGTCCTTTGGCGAGACCAGATCCGCCTTCGCCGTCGTGTAAACTTTCACGCACGGCCCGACGAGTTGGAACAGGTCCTTGTCGTTGGTTGCGAGCACGACCTCGATATCTCGTTTGCAGGCGGTGACCGCGTAGCATCCCATCAGATCATCGGCCTCAGTATTTGGGCGTGAGATATTCTTGAAACCCATCAGTGACGTGAGCGTATTCTGAATGAAGTCGAGCTGGGGCACCATCGGCAAAGGCATTTCCTTGCGTGTCTCCTTGTAAGCGGGTTGTAATTCGACCCGGCGCTGCGGAAGACCCTGGTCCCAGAAAACCGCTCCCAATTCCGGCTTCAAATGCTTCATCATGAGCCGGAGCGTCTTGGTGAAGCCGTAGATCGCGTTGGTCGGTTCACCCCGGGAATTACTCAGGTTCTGGATCGCGAAGAACGAGCGGTAAACATAATAATGGCCGTCAACGAGCAGCAGCTTCATGGCAGACGACAGGATTCACGGGATTCACGAGATTTCAAAGCTTCGTCGCGCAGCCTAGCCGACCCAGGCGTTTTCCTTTTCGTCATTTCGAGCGAAGTCGAGGGACCCCGTCGCAGTTCTCACGCCCAGACTACGGCGAAGGCTCAGCCGTATTCGGTCGCCTATCCTACGCGCGACGGGGTTCCTCGACTTCGCTCGGAATGACCGTTAGTTGCGGGCATGTCCGAAGAATGGGTCGTCCGCGTAGAGGGCAAGGAATACGGCCCGGTCGACGTGCCCACACTTATCGAATGGAAACGCGAGGGGCATTTACTCGCGACCAACCAAGCACGGCGGGAGGAAGATGAGACGTGGACGATTGCCGAATCCATCCCGGGCGTTTTCCCTCCCAAGCCACCGCCCGCGGCGGAGCCATCGCTTTTTCAGCGCCGAAGCTTTGCCCAAATCATCGGCGATTCGCTGCGAATTTATCGGCGTGGATTCCCGACGTTTCTATTTCTGACCCTGCTCATTGCGTTGCCGTCAGCCGCGCTGCAATTCATCCCGGCCGCCGTCGATATTAATGGCCAACCGCAAACCGATTTTATTCAGAACGCGAGCCTCACGCTCACCGCGATCGTCGCGCTCGTCGTTTGCTGGCCACTCTTCCTGGCCGGTATTCAAATCGCGACTGCGGATCTCGCGAAAGGTGAAGTTATTCGTCTAAGCGACGTGCTCCGGCGCGCCGTAAATTACTGGCCGCGTTTTGCACGGCTTTGTCTTGTCGTTTACGGCAGCTACTTTTTCTGGGGCGCCATTCCCATCGTCGTGATCACATCGATGGTCGCGGCGCAGCCGTCGCTGATCTCGATTTTTCTCGCGCTGCTCGTCCTCGCGATTCAGGTCTTCATGGTCTCGCGGCTCTGGGTGAATTTTTTATTCTGGCAACAATCGGCCACGATTGGTGGACACGATGTTCTCGATGCCCTGCGGGAAAGTCGCTCGCTGGCACGAAGCAAAACGCGGAAGGCGCGGCTCGATCGCCCGATCTGGCGTGGCGCCATCCTCGCCTCGTTCTGGTTTCTGGTGGTGATCGCCCTCAGCGCGATAGTGGAGCTGCCATTCGCGGTCCAGCAAATGCAGAGCGCGATTACGACGGGCGATCTCGATGCCTTAATAAAAAGCGTGAGCGCTGCCCGTGTCCCGACCACCCTGACCATCATTCTAAGTATCGTTAGCGCGATGATACACACGTTGCTGCGACCGTTGCTCGGGATTGCATTCGTCCTGTTGTATTTTGACGCGAAAACTGACCACTGATCGCGCTTGCCTTGTTACTGTTGTTCATGCCAATGCTGAAATACTTGGAAATGCATGCGCAGAAGAGCATCGACGGCGTGTCGATATCTCTTTTGAACAGGTGACGGTATGAAACAACGCCGCGCTACAGCAGTTCTTGTTCGCCTAACTGTTGTCATTTCAGCCGTTTCAACTATGGCGGCAGCGGCTGAGCCGCGCGTCTACGGCAACATTTCAGAAACCGACGTTCGCGCGATTGTCGCAACAATCCGTTCAACGACGCGCGACAAAATCGTCTCGGTTCGCGCGAGCTCGGCGCCCGATGCAGCGGGCGTCCGGACTCAATCTGGGGCAACAGCTGGGTGCCAGTACTTCGTTCGGCGAATCGCTGGCCAGTGGATAATCGGCGGAAAGAGCTGTTGGACGCATGTTTCGAAGTGGCCACCAGCTCCTCGGAGCAAAGATGCTCCTCCAGATATTTATGGTGCGATTAGCAAAGAAGACGTGCGCGAGATAATCGCCGCTATCAGGGTTGTTAGTTCAAAGCCGATTACGTTTATCGATAGTCGTGTTTACAATCCGCGCTGGCCGCACGAGCCACGTAACGATATCGCCCACGTCTCGATGGGATCCGAGGACAAGGTCACCGGCGACAGCTACACGATTGAGAAAAAAGATGGTCGTTGGCGCATCACCGACCGAGGTCGGTGGATACACTGAGGCGATTACCGTGAGTCCAACTGCACGTAGGGCATCAGGCCGTGCAGGCCACCCTCGCGACCGAAGCCGCTTTCCTTGTAACCGCCGAATGGACTGGTCGGGTCGAACTTGTTGAAGGTGTTCGCCCAGACGATCCCTGCGCGCAGTTTGCTGACGATCTTAAATATCTTGCTGCCCTTGTCGGTCCAGACGCCGGCGCTTAATCCGTACATCGTATTATTCGCGCGCTCGATCGCTTCTTCGGGGGTTCGGAATGTCATCACGCTTAGCACCGGGCCGAAGATTTCCTCCTGCGCGATGCGGTGAGAGGCAGTCACGCCGGTAAAAAAACTTGGCGGATACCAGTAACCTTTTTCCGGCAACGGCCGCTTCGATTGCACGAGGTGAGCGCCCTGTTGCAAACCGCTGTCCACGAGCTCGCAAATCTTCTCGAGCTGCATCTTCGAATTGATGGCACCGATATCGGTGTTTTTATCGAGCGGATCGCCGACTCGCAGGGTTGCAATGCGGTCGCGCAACTTCCGAATCACGTGCGGAAAAATGCCTTCCTGAACCAACAGCCGGGAGCCGGCGCAACAGACGTGACCTTGGTTGAAATAAATTCCGGCGATAATCCCCTCCACTGCCTGGTCGAGCGGCGCGTCGTCAAAAATAATGTTCGCCGCCTTGCCGCCGAGCTCGAGCGTGAGCTTCTTTTTCGTGCCGGCAATCGACCGCGCAATCCGTTTACCGACATCGGTGGAACCGGTGAACGCGATTTTGTTTACGTCTTTGTGATCAACCAGGGAGCGGCCGGTCTCGCCGGCGCCGGTGACAATATTCACGACGCCGTCCGGCAACTCGGCCTGCTGAAAAATTTCCGCAAGATGCATCGCGCTGATGCTGGTGGTTTCCGCCGGTTTCAATACGCAGGTATTCCCGCACGCCAGCGCAGGCGCCAGCTTCCAGGCCGCCATCAAGAGCGGGAAGTTCCATGGAATAATCTGGCCAGCTACGCCTAACGAACGCGCCGTTCTACCCGGAAACGCGTACTGAAGTTTATCGGCCCACCCCGCATAATAGAAGAAGTGCGCGGCCACGAGCGGTAGATCGATGTCGCGCGATTCCTTGATCGTCTTGCCGCCATCCATCGTCTCGATAATCGCGAGCTCGCGCGATTTCTCCTGAATTAAGCGCGCGATCCGAAACAGATATTTGCCCCGCTCGCGACCGGACATCCTGCCCCAGACACCGTCATGCGCTCTCCGCGCAGCCCTGACCGCGCGATCGACATCCACCGCGTTGCCTTCGGCGATCTCGGCCAGCTTCTCTTCCGTCGCCGGATTAATGGAATCGAAATATTTTCCCGACTTCGGTTTGCTGAATTCGCCGTCGATAAAAAGGTCGTATCGCTGGCGCAGCTTGATATGAGTATTCGCTTCCAGCGCGGGCGCGTAACTCCAACGATCGCCAAAATTCAGCACTCGCTCGTGCGGTCGAAGCGCAACCCGGTGGTCGCCGTTTTCGAGCTGGTCAACGATCAGGATCGATTGTTTTTTGCGCGCCATGATGATCAAGGAAGCGAGAAGTAATCGCTGCTTTGGTAATTACCGTCGACGGTTTTCGCGATTTGCATGAGGACGTCGTTGACGAGCGTGCTCGCCCCGAAACGAAAAAGGTCGGGCGTGAGCCAGTCGTCGCCGAGCGTTTCTTTCACCATCACGAGATAGGCCAGCGCCTGCTTCGCGTTGCGGATTCCGCCGGCCGGTTTCATCCCGATGCGAACACCGGTTTCGTGGAAGAAATCGCGAATAGCTTCGAGCATTACCAGTGTGACGGGCATCGTCGCAGCGGGTGAGATTTTTCCGGTCGAGGTCTTAATGAAATCGGCGCCGGCCCGCATCGCGATCTCGCTCGCGAGGCGAACGTTGTCGTAGCTTTGCAGTTCACCCGTTTCTAGGATGACTTTCAGGTGAGCGTCGCCGCAAGCTGCTTTTGTGGCCGCGATTTCGTCGAAAACGCGATGGTGTTCGCCCGCGAGAAATTCGCCGCGATTAATGACCATGTCGATTTCATCCGCACCATCGTTCGCGGCGCCGCGTACTTCCTCGAGTTTCAACTTCCCACTCATCAATCCGCTGGGAAAAGCCGTGGCAACCGACGCGACTTTGACTGCGGAACTGCCGAGAAATTTTTTCGCGACGCGCACAAAGTTCGGGTAGACGCAGACCGCAGCGCACGAGGACACATCGTATCTTTGATCCATCGGCTGCACCGCCTTTCGACAAAGGAAGGCGACTTTTCCCGGAGTATCTTTCCCCTCCAGCGTAGTGAGATCCATCATCGAAACGGCGAGCTTTAAACCCTGAAGTTTCGCGGAAGTCTTAATGCTCCGCCTGGTGAATGCAGCCGCGCGTTCCTCGACCATGACTTGATCCATCGTAGTAGACGCGCGGTACATTCGCGGCGCCACAACGCGAGCTTCCGGAGGTGACGCGACGGCTTTCATGCAGCCGCGAATTTACGGGCGCGGGCGAGCGCCGGCAAAGCAAAAGCCGGGAAACGTGCCTGGAGGGGTCGAACCCCCAACCTGCTGATCCGAAATCAGCTGCTCTATCCGGTTGAGCTACAGACACTAATGACGCTATTTTAGGATTGAGTCCGATGGCAGCAACGTGCGGGATGGCTGGAATAAATTGTGCTGCTTTAGAATCGCCGCAACCGGTCCCCCCGATATGAACATTGATCTTAGCACTGCTTTCAAGACGGAGTCTCTGCCTTCACCGTCGGTCCCGGCAGCGACCCCCAAAGTCGCGGCGGACCTTGCGCAAACGATCGAGCAACCTGCGATTTCGCCTGAACAAGGCTCGCACGCGAAAAATTAATTCCGTGGTAATTGCGGTTCTCTCCGCCGCCGCCGCGGGCTTGATCTGCGCCTTCACTCTTTTCAACTCCGCCGGGTGGAGCAATCCGACGCGCGGTTGGTTTCACGATGAGAGCCGCAGAACGACGCCATTAGACGCGGCGGCAGCAACATCGGAAATAATCCCGTCATTACAAAACGCGCTAGATCCATCAACGCGGTCGATGCCTTTGTCTAACGCGACAGACCCCGCGTCGTCAACTTCCGCGCAGACCCCCGGAGTTACCCCCGCGTCATTTCAACCTTCAAATAATTCGATCGGGACGCTGTCGGCTGCGATTAAAACTGTTCGTCACCAGACGAGTAAAGCGCAGGTAAATGCCGCCGTTAAACAGACCGCGAAAACGCAAACTCAGTCGATCACTTCAACAACGCGATCGACGGCGAATATCGGTTCCCCGACGCAGTCACTTTCCGCCAGCGAATTCTCGGCAAGGGTGGCCTGACGTCAGTGGGAAGCACCTTTTCTGCTCAATCAGCGGTGCAATCTGCCGGCGCGGCGCTCGACGGACTCGGCAAACACTAGCAACAGCAACGCTAGCTGGCAGCGCAATAGAGCGGCTCGGCCCCGAAACGAGCGGTCGCGCTGGCTAACAATCTCGCCGGTCGACGCCACCATCCGGGGATATCGAGCAACGGATCCGCGAACGATTTTTCGGAAGCGAGAGCGCCGATCATTTCGGCCAATACTGTCGGCTGCATCTCGGCGCTAGATACGTCAAACGCGCCGCTTTCGTAGCGGCCGTCGTCGCGCGTCACCAGACTATCCCAGTCGTATGCGCCCAACAGTGCCCACGCGGTGACCGCACGGATATCCGCACCCGCACGGCGCAATTTATTGGCAGCGTCCCAAATTTCGTGGAACCACCTCATCTGCTCGTCGGGCGTACAACCCAGATGCGCTTCCGTGATCGCCAACGGAATTTTGTAACGCGACCATGCGTCCCAATAAAGCCGGGAAGGACCAAAAATTCCTTCGGCTCGGACCCCGACCGTGCTCACGTCGACATACTGGTCGCGCCCGTTCCCGGCGTGATCTTCTCCCGGATAACGCCGCCAATCCGCGTCAATAAACCTCTCGCTCGTGATGTAGTAATTGATGCCGAGGAGATCCGGCGGACAGGGCTCGTCGCGGAAGATGAGGATCTCTTTCTCCGCCAGGCCAGACCATCGCAGGTAGCTCCACATCGCATGCCCGGGATCCACTTTGCCAACCAATAAATCCCAGCCCAACCAGCGACGTTCGTTCTCAAAATCGACCTGATATTGCAAACCCGGCGAACCGACGGTGCAGCCGAGATCGTCGGTCTGAATCAGGATGGCCGCCGGATTCACCGTGCGAATCTCCTGCATCGCCAGCACAGTTGCCCGCGATTGGTTCCAGAGCGCGCGGACAAAGCTTTCTTTATCGCGACGATGAGGAAACCAAAGACCGTACAACGCGCTGAATCGCGCCGTAGTCAGCGGTTCATTGATCGGCGTGTAAGCGTCAATCCACGGATAGCGCTCGGCGACTGCTCGCGCGTACGCCGCAAATTTTTGTGGGAAATCAGGATCGAGAAGATCGGTGTAGCGCGGACCACTGCCGTGATGAAGCAAACCGACAATCGGCCGAATTCCGAGTTCGCGGCAGCGGTGCAGTGCGGCATCGCTCCACCGCCAGTCGAAATCATCGGCAAGCGGCGCGACGGCTTCCCACAAAATCGGGAAGCGCAACGTGTGCAAACTCAGCGCGGCGAATCGATCCAGATCGTCCAGACGTCTGCGATGGCCGCTACGTTCGAGTTGATCGTAGTAACGATCCCCGATGCGATTCAATGTACACTCTACGCCTCCCCATAGCTCGAGGCCTGGCGCGTTGCTTTTCATGCCTCCCGCGCTTAGGCCGCGGTAACGGCTACCGGCTCTCTCCGGGCGAGGACGTCTTCGATGTGCCCTTCGAGTTTGCGCACGATCGCTTCCCACGAATTGCGCCGCACTAATTTGAGCCCGTGCTCGATCTTCTTTTTGTCGGCGCGTCTCGCAGCGCGATGCGCGAGACGAATGAACTCTTCGTGGGAATCGCCAATCTCAACCGCTTCGCTAAATTGAAGGACCACATCTTCGATCGCGGTCGAGACAATCGGCTTGCCCGTCGCCATATATTCCAGCGCCTTGGTTGGATTGATGAACTCGGTCGCTTCGTTGATCGCGAACGGCATCATGCAAACATCGAATCCCTTCGCGTAGGTCGGGAGTTCGCTGTAATCGCGACCGCCGAGCCAGTGCAGATTCGGACGCTGCGGAAATTTCGCGGGATCAACCTTCGTCCAGGGGCCCACGTAAACGACGCTCCCGTTTGGAGTTTCATCCGCGAGTCGCGCGGCTAGCTCATAGTCGAGGCGCTCATCTACGACGCCGATGTAACCAAATATCGGACGCGGCAGATCGGCGAGATCGGGCGCGATAATGGTGTTGGCGTCGAGAACTTTGTCGAAGTGTTTGCGGTCCACGCCGCAGCCGTAGGAAAAGCAGTTCGAATTATGCAGCCGTTTCGATTTCCAAATCTTCGGTCCGCCGGCGAACACAACATCCGAGATCGCGAGTAATTCGCGCTCCCGTTTCACCAGCTCGGGATGGGCCCCGCGAAATTTCGAAAGTTCATCCATGCAATCGTACACGATCACGCTCTCGTTCATTTTGCCGGCAAACGCGGTGACCGCCATCGGGTCGTAAAACCATTGCACGGCCTCTTCGAAATCGCGTCCGATCGGACTTGCCAGAAGTGACTGCACCAACCGCCGACGTTCGGCGTCGACCCATGCGCCATCGCTCCAGCGCGATTCGGGGATAGCGGTTTGCAGGACAACGATGTTCGGATAATCGCTCACCTCGCGAACAGTGATGGCCGACTTCGTGATCCCTGCGACGGGTTGCGGTCCTTCGACGAAAAGAACGCGATGATTTTTCGACAGGCGCGACAAGAATTGTTGCGGGCGCTGCCAGACCCAATCCCAGCCAAGATGTGAGTGCACGATGATCGGAAACGGCTGCTGAGCGGGCGGCGCGAAGTTGATCTGCTTGGTGCGTCCAGCGGCCGCGATGGGGTTTTTAAGTAGTGTTGTAGCCATGATCTGCGGGGTAAAGTCGAGCCGTCGGAGTCTCCCGTACTAGCCAACGGAGACGCATCAAACGGTAAGGTTTTTACGTAGCAGAACGACGACTGGACTCGCCGTTTTCAGCGGGTGGCCAACGGGACTCGAACCCGCAACAACCGGCTCCACAAGCCGGGGCTCTACCATTGAGCTATGGCCACCGTTTGTTGTCGCTCTGCGAGCGGGGAACGTAGCCGCTTTTCCGGAAAGGGAAAGCGACCGCTCGCATTTGGCACGATGCCCGCTCTAATTACGAGCGTGGCGCTCCCTCGCTTTGCAGTATCGGTGCTGCGCATTATGCTGTCTCGTCGTGACGACATGAGGCGCATCGCTTTTTTTCTCATCGTTGCCTTGTCGACGTTTGGGGCTGCTCAGACCCGAGCGCAGTCGGACGATCCGAGCGAGATTTTCCTGAAGGCCTACATGACGTCGCAACAGGGCGAGAAACTTGAGCACGAGAGCCAATTCGCCACCGCGCTGTCGAAGTTTCGCTTCGCCGGGGCGATGTTGGATGATCTGCGAAAACGCCACGGGGACTGGCAGCCGGCGATCGTGGAATACCGGAGCAGAAAAGTTTCGGAAAGTATCCTGCGAGTGCAGGGCAAGGCAGGGACGCAGCAGGAGTTGAATGCGACGGCACAACAGCCGCCTGAGTCACCTTCGGTTCTTCCACAAAAGCGCACCGCCACTGCACCAAGCGTTGAAATCAGCGCTCCGAAATCGGCCGCCGCGCCCCAGCAATTACTGGTGGAAACGCGACCGGAACCTCGCGTGCAGGCGGCCAATGATGCTGCAGTCCAGGAAGCGACGAAAAAGTTGCGGGAGAAAGTCGATCAGCTGGAAGCAGATCTACAGAAATCGCGGACGCAGATCGCCGCCGCTGTGAAAGATAAGGAAGCGCTCAGCACCAAACTGCAGGCGACAAATGGCAAGCTCGATGAAGCGCACAAGGAATTGGAGAAGTCGAAAAGCGCCGAGAAACAGGTGCGCGATCAACTCGCGCAGGCCGAGGATTCGCTAAAGAAAGTGCGGACTGCCGGAAGCGACACGAAGGCGGAACAGGCTTTAAAAGGCGAGATCGCGCAGTTAAAGAAAGCTCTCACCGTGGCGGAGGAAGGTAGGACGGCGGCGCAGAAAGAGCGCGATTCCGAGAGCTTCGCATTGGCCGAGGAGAAAAATAAGTTCGCGAGCGTTGCGCGCGAGCGCGATGAGGCCGTCGAGCAAGTGAAAGGGATGAAGGAAGCGGCGCAGCGCGTGCAGACGCTGGTCGCAGAAAATTCCGACCTGAAGCAAAAACTCGCGGACGCGGAAAAGACCGTGCGATCGATTGGCGAAGGAAAACCGCAGAAGGAACAGGAGCTCGCGGATGTGCGTCGGCAGGTCGAACAGCTTCGTCAACAACTCGCCACCAGCGACAAGCAGAACAAGGAATCCGAAACCATGATCGCGGATCTGCGCACGCAACTCGAAGATGCTGCCAAACAACTTGAGACAGCGAAACTTGCAGGCGCGAGTGCGGAAGACACCGCACGCCTGACGAAGGAAAATCAAATGCTTCGCGCTATCGTGATACGCGAACGTCAGGAGGAAGCTCGCCGCGAATCGACGAAAAAACTCATGCTCGCGGAGTTCGACAAGCTGAAGGTGAAATCAGACTCTCTGACTGAGCAGGTCGAGCTTCTGACGCAGCCCATTACGCGATTATCGCCGGAAGAACTGGCGCTTCTTCGCACTCCGATGGTGACGGTTTCGGACGACGGTTCTGCGCCTTTGAAAGCAAGTTTCACCTACGCGAAACCAGCGACCGCGAACTCCAACGCGCCAGCGCAGCCCGGATCTGCCACAGATGGAAAGACGGCGTCCACTCCGCCGGGGCCAGCTTCGGATTCGGCGACCAGAGGAGTGCCCGAAGAATTGGCGCCGCTCGCGCGGGAGGCACGGCAGAACTTTGCGGAAGGAAAACTGCGCGCCGCCGAAAAGCAGTACCAGGAGATTCTCACCAAGGCGCCCAACAACCTTTATTCATTGTCCAACCTTGGCGTGGTCTATTTTCGAACCGGCAAACTAAAGGCGGCAGAGTTGACGCTTAAGAAAGCGGTGACTGTTGCGCCGAAAGATGAGTTCGCGCACACCACGCTCGGGATCGTTTATTATCGGCAGGCGAAGTTCGACGATGCATTGAACGAATTAACAAAGTCGCTCGCGATTAATCCGAAGAGCGCTTCCGCGCACAATTATCTGGGAATCACGGCGAGCCAGAAAGGCTGGCAGGAAGCCGCCGAGAAAGAAATGCTCGAAGCTATCTCGGTGAATCCCGATTATGCGGACGCGCATTTCAACCTCGCTGTCGTCTATGCAACGGCGAGTCCGCCGTCGAAAGAGATGGCGAAGAAGCATTACGCGAAAGCGACTCAGCTCGGCGCCGAGCCCGATCCGTCACTCGAGAAACTGCTGCACTAGTCAACCTGTCGGAGCACTGTTTCGCTTAGGGATGGTGCGCGAAGTCAGAACTATCTCTGCGTATTATGCGATTCCGCGCAAGATGAGAGAACGATGCTGAACCCATTCCTCACCGCGCGTTGGCTGTATCTCGCCATGCTGGACTTTCGAGTGGATCCCGCCATCCTGGCACCGCACGTTCCGGTCGGCACCGAGATCGATTTTCACAACGGCGAGACTTACCTCAGCGTCATCGGCTTCCAGTTTCATCATACTTTGGCGATGGGATCGCCCATTCCGCGACACCGGAATTTCGAGGAAGTGAATCTCCGCTTTTACGTGCGCAAAAAGTTCGGCGACACCTGGCACCGGGACGTCGTTTTCATCCGCGAACTCGTTCCGAAAATCGCGATCGCCGTAACGGCGCGAGTTTTCTACGGCGAACCTTATCACGCACTGCCCAATGCGAAGTGAAGTGACCGATCGTGACGGCGAATTAAATGTTCGTTACGAATGGCGACGCGGCCGGAAGTGGGAATCGCTCGCGATGATGGCGCGCGGCTCGGCGCAAAGCATCCCCGCCGGTTCGCACGAGAAATTCATCACTGAGCATTACTGGGGTTACACCCGGCGCGGCCGACGTACGAGCGAGTATTTGGTGGAACATCCACGCTGGAATTTGTGGATGGCGACCGGACACGAGTTCAAAGCCGATACCGCGACGCTCTACGGCGAGAAGTTCTTCGAAGCACTCATCTCGCTCCCGGCTTCGGCGTTCATCGCCGACGGCTCTTCTGTCGCCGTCTATCAAGGCGTAGCCGGCGATGATCTCAAGTAACAAAAAGGCCGATCGGAGCTGAATACCGCTGCTCTTAGGCTCGTCAAAAGAGAATGAACAAGATTCTAAACTTAATCGCCGGCGCGTCGCTGGCTCTCGTGACGTTCGCGTCCGCGCAGCAGCCTGACGCTTCCCCGAGCCCAGACAAACATTCGAAGAAGGAAGCAGCCCAGACCGCGCCTGCGACCGGTGCTCCCGACGCGGGCGTAACAGCTAAACAGTCCAAGCAGGAGCGTAAAGCCGCCAAATCCGCGACGGCGCAAGACGCAAACGCTGCCGGAACATCGAACCCCGATAATCCTGTCAAACAGTCGAAACAGGAACGCAAAGCAGCGAAGGCCGCTGCGGCGCAACAACAGGGTGACCAAACGGTCCCCGGCAATGGAACGAAGGGCGAGCGCAAAGCGGCAAAAGCTGCTGCCGCTGCCAGCGCCAGCGTAGCCCCTTCACCGGCCGGTGCCGCGGTCGCGAGCAGTAGCACCACCGCCGTGAAGACTAAGAAGCTCGACACGCAGAAGGTGGAAACGATCAAGCAAAAGTATGTGACGTTTCAGGCTCAGCCGCGTCCGGACAAAGTTCCGACGGTTACCTTCAACGCGAGCTATCGCATTACCGGCGCGAATCAATGGCAAGGCCCGCAATATGGGGTCTTCCGTGATTATCAGCCCGCGATGCACGACGCAGCGTTCTACCGCTCAAGCTACGGCCGCGTGGAAAATTTCGGCGGCGGAGCCTACTACTGGAACAATGGCTATTGGTATCCAGCCTGGGGTTATGACAACGCCTATTCCTATTATCCGTACGACGGCCCGATTTACGTCGGCCGCAGTGCGCTCCCGGTCGATCGCGTCATCGCGAACGTCCAGGCTCAGCTCCAGGAAATGGGATATTACCGGGGCGAAGTCGATGGCCTCCTTGGACCGCTTACGCGAGAAGCGCTGGCCTCTTACCAGCGTGACAACGGCCTGTATGCCACCGCGGTCATGGATGAACCGACACTCAGCTCGCTGGGTCTAGGCTAAGCCAAAACCATTGCAAACTTCGAAAGCCGCTGGGCGAAAGCTCAGCGGCTTTTTTGTTGCCTGGAAGAATCCATTAGCGCAGTGAACTGAATCTCGGCTTACGCCCGGTCATGCGAGATGATTTCGCGCAACACGAACGGCAGAATGCCGCCGTGCCGGTAGTAATCGACTTCGATCGGCGTATCGATCCGCAGTTTCACCGGCACCTTTTCGTTCGCGCCATTTTTGCGCGTAATCTCAAGCGTGAGCTGCTGTCCCGGTGCGATCTGTTCCGATAACCCTGTGACGCTAAACGTTTCGCTGCCCTCAAGGCCTAAGGACTGCGCACTTTGTTCGTCGAGAAATTGCAACGGCAGCACGCCCATGCCCACCAGGTTCGATCGGTGAATTCGCTCGAAGCTCGCTGCCACCACCGCTTTCACGCCCAGCAGTCGCGTTCCCTTCGCTGCCCAGTCGCGCGACGAACCCGTCCCATATTCATGACCCGCGAGAATGACCAGCGGGACATTTGCCGCCTGATATTTCATCGACGCATCGTAGATCGACATCTGCTCGCCGCCGGGCTGATAAACGGTCACCCCGCCTTCGATCCCAGGCACCATCAGATTCTTGATCCGGACATTCGCGAAAGTCCCGCGCGTCATCACGACATCGTTGCCGCGCCGCGATCCGTAACTGTTAAAGTCTGTCGCTTCGATGCCGCGTGAATTCAGATAATGTCCTGCCGGCGATGTCGCCTTGATCGCGCCAGCCGGTGAAATGTGATCGGTTGTCACCGAGTCGCCGAAAATCCCGAGCGCACGCGCATTTTTAATGTCGGCGATTTTGCCGGCCTCCATGCCGAAGTCCGTGAAAAACGGGGGCTCATGGATGTAATCGCTGTTTGCGTCCCACTCATACACCTCGCCGGTGCTCGAAGTGATTTCATTCCACTTCGGATTTTGATCCGCAAAATCGCGATACAACCGCCGAAAAACTTCGGGCGTCAGCGCCGAACGCATTGTGTCGCGGATCTCCTGAAGCGATGGCCAGAGTTCGCGCAGATACACCTCCTTGCCTTCGCGATCCGTGCCAAGAGGTTCGGTTGCGAGATCGATATCCACCCGACCCGCGAGCGCGAATGCGACAACCAGCGGCGGCGACATTAGGAAGTTAGCCTTGATATTTTGATGGATGCGCGCCTCGAAATTTCGATTTCCCGATAACACTGCGGCGGCGATGAGATCGTTGTCATTGATCACCTTCTCGATCTTCGGATCGAGCGGACCGGAATTTCCGATGCAGGTCGTGCAACCGTAACCGACCGTCTGAAAACCGAGCTGATCCAGATACTTCTGAAGTCCAGTTTTGCCCAGGTAATCGGTGACGACGCGCGAACCCGGCGCGAGTGACGTCTTGACCGAAGGATCAACCCGCAATCCACGCTCGACTGCTTTTTTCGCCAGCAATCCGGACGCGAGCATCACGCTTGGATTACTCGTATTAGTGCAGCTTGTGATCGCCGCAATCAGCACGCTGCCGTGGCCAATTCGCGAATCCCCTTCCTTGAATTCCCTGGCGTGAGTCACGGCAATCAGATCGGCGGGGGTCGCGGTCGGCCGATTCGTAATCATTTCACCGTGGCCCGCTGTTTCTCCGATCTTCGTCCCACCGTCTGCCACCATTCCTTCCGCAGCGTCGGTCGGCCCCGCCACGCTCGCATTTTCTCGCTCACCGTCAGTCGGATGCGCTCCGCCGTTGAGGTGAATAGGAAAACGTTTCGCGAGATCGGCGATGCTTTTCCCATAACCGCCTTCCTTAACCGGCTGCGCAAAAAGTTGACGAAATGTGTCGCCGAGTTGCGGGAGATTAATTCGATCCTGCGGGCGCTTCGGTCCCGCCACGCTGGGCTGCACTTCGCCAAGATTGAGTTCAATGTCGACGCTGTAATCGATGTCGCCTCGACGCGGCATCCCGAACATTTTTTGCGCGCGGAAATAGCTTTCGAATACAGCGCATTGTTCGTCCGTCCGGCCAGTCGCTCGCAGATAAGCCACGGATTCTTCGTCAATCGGGAAAAAGCCCATGGTCGCTCCGTACTCGGGCGACATATTTCCGATCGTGGCGCGATCGGCCACCGGCAATGACGCCGCGCCTTCGCCATAAAACTCGACGAATTTCCCAACGACTTTTTGCGCGCGCAGCAATTGCGTGATGTGCAGCGCCAGGTCCGTCGCGGTGACGCCTTCCCGCATGGCGCCGCTCAAGTGAACTCCGACGACTTCCGGCGTTAAAAAGTAAACCGGTTGCCCGAGCATTCCCGCTTCCGCTTCGATCCCGCCAACGCCCCAGCCGACAACGCCGAGACCGTTGATCATCGTCGTGTGCGAGTCCGTCCCGACCAGCGTGTCGGGGAAATAGACGCCATCCTTTTCCAGCACGCCCTTCGCGAGATATTCGAGATTCACCTGGTGCACGATGCCGATTCCCGGCGGGACGAGGCCGAAAGTCTTGAACGCCTGCTGGCCCCATTTGAGGAACTCGTAACGCTCGCGGTTACGCTTGAATTCTATCTCCATGTTGAGCTGCAGCGCCTGCGCAGAGCCGGCAAAATCAACCTGCACACTGTGATCGACCACGAGATCCACGGGGACGAGCGGCTCGATGATTTTCGGGTCGCCGCCGAGACGTTTCACCGCACTACGCATGGCCGCCAGGTCGACCACCAGCGGCACGCCGGTGAAATCCTGGAGAACGATGCGCGCAACGACGAACGGGATCTCGTCGTTCGCAGGTTTCTTCGCGTTCCAATTCGCGAGTGTCTCTACATCTTTGCGCCGAACTTTTTTGCCGTCGCAATTCCGCAGCACTGACTCGAGCACGATGCGGATACTGACCGGCAGGCGCGAAATCGGCCCGATGCCCTGCCCTTCCAGCGCGGGCAAGGAATGAAATTTACCGGCGCCAAATGTCTGAAGCGTGCGGAACTCGTTACTCATTTTATTTCCGCCAGTCGCTTCTTCACCTTGTCGAAATTGGGCAACGCCCGCGCGTCATCATTACTTTCCGAGTATTGGATAACGCCGTTGCGATCGATGATAAAAACCGCGCGCTTCGGCACGCCGCCCATCGGCAGATTCATCTGCGGCAGAAACGAGTCGTAGGCCACGTCGTAGGCGCGCGCGACGTGATGCTCGTAATCGCTCAACAACGGCACGCCGATTTTCTCTTTTTCCGCCCACACTTCCTGCGCAAAAGGATTGTCGCCGCTTATCCCAAATACGGTCGCGTCAAGGCTCCTGTAAGCCGACAAATCCATGCTAATTCCGCACATCTCTGTGGTGCACGTCCCGGTAAACGCCATCGGGAAAAACAGCAAAAGCGTGCTGCCTTTTCCAAAGTTGTAGCTCAGTGTGACCGCCTTTGGGCCATCCGCGGTTTTAGTCGGGAGGGTGAAATCGGGGGCTTGGGTGCCAATCGCGAGTGCCATAAGGAGGCTCCATTATAGAAACAACGCGAACGCGGTCAAAGAACGACAGTCGTTTAACCGATCTTCTTGCGGAAGCGCAAGGCGCAGACCGAAAACAGCGCGATGGCCATGCCGGTCATGATCGCGAGATTTTGCCAGTACTCGAAGAACGTAGCGCCGCGCAGGATAATCGCGCGCATGAGCGCGATGAAATAGGTCGTGGGAATGACGGTCCCGATGGCCCAAAAAATCCACGGCATCGTCTCGCGCGGAAAAATAAAACCGGAGAAGAAGACGCTCGGCAGGATAAACGTCATCGACATTTGCAGCGCCTGCATTTGGTTCTCCGCCTTCGTCGCCACCAGCAGCCCGAGACTTAAAAGCGCGAACACATAAACCAGCGTCGAGGCCATCATCGCGAGAACGTTTCCCGCAATCGGAACGTGAAAGATAAAACGCATGATCGCGAAAAGCAGAATGGCCATTGTCATCCCAATACAAAGATAAGGAATGAGTTTACCGAGCATCAATCCCCAGCGGCTTAACGGGCTAACGAGAAGTTGCTCGAGGGTCCCGCGCTCGCGCTCGCGCACGACAGCCATCGCGGTGGCGAAGGTCGTCCCAATTTGCAGCACGATCCCGATCACGCCGGGAATGTAGAAATTAGGACTGCGCATCGTCGGGTTATAAAGAACCTGCGGGCGAATCTCGAAGGGCGGAGCGCGGCGACCGCTTTCGCGCAGCATCGTTTCCATCGATTTCGTTAACGAGACACTGAGCGCCGTGTTCAACGCGGAAAGCGCATTCGTCGAGTTAGAGCCGTCGATCAGGACCTGCATCTGCACCGGATGCCCGGCGCGCAAATCACGGGTGAACTGCGGAGGAATCTGGAATCCGACATACGCGCGTCCCTGCCGGATCGCACTCGCCATCTCTTCGACGCTTCCGACCTCACCGACCACGCGAAAAGTCTCCGTGTTCACAAAACGATCGATCAATTCGCGACTCTCCACCGTATGGTCCTGGTCAAGCACGACGGTCGGCATGTGCTTCACGTCGGTATCGAGCGCGTAACCAAACGCGATCATCTCGACGAGTGGCGGGAAAAACATGAAGAACAGCGTCATCGGATCCCGCGCGACGCTGATGAATTCCTTAAACAGGATCGCGCTTAGTCCGCGGAAAGGTGTGCGCTTCATGGCATTGTAACTGTCGCCACGACCGCATTGTCATCCTGAGCGGAGCGAAGCGAAGTCGAAGGACCTCTCACTTGGTCGAAGATCTGCGCAGAGAGATCGATCCATTTCGGATTCTCAGCTTCCACGAGCGCGTTCTTCTTGACCCGCGCCCAGCCCTTCAGCTGCTTCTCTCGCGCGATGGCGTCGCGAATGTCCGAGAAGGTCTCGATGTAAACTAAGCGAGTGAGCTTGTACCTCTTCGAGAAGCCGTGCGTGGCGCCGTTCTGATGCTCCCATATTCGGCGCGCGACATCGTTCGTCACGCCGATGTAG
>JBBQHM010000002.1:0-66032 GCA_038323965.1 Chthoniobacterales bacterium
CACCGTCGTCTCGCCGCTCAACATGATCGCGTCGGCCTGTTCGAAGACAGCATTCGCGACGTCGGTGATCTCCGCGCGCGTGGGGAGCGGGTTGGTGATCATTGATTCAAGCAGATGCGTCGCGACTACCACTGGCTTTCCCATGCGAAGGCAGCGCTTGACGATTCGCCGTTGGATAATCGGCAATTCCTCCATCGGACACTCAATGCCTAGATCGCCGCGTGCGACGATGATGCCGTCGGCCGCCTCGATGATTTCGTGCAGGAGGCGAACGGCCGACTGGTCTTCAATTTTCGCGATGATTTTCGCGGAACTTTTCTTCTCGGCGAGAAGGCGACGAAGCTCGTCTACATCCGCCCGTTCCCGCACGAAACTCAACGCGATAAAGTCGACGCCGACCTCAATTCCGAGAGCGATATCGGCAATGTCCTTAGTGGTGAGCGGCGGCAGATTCACGCGAATGCCGGGAAGGTTGATATGTCGCCGCGACCCCAGGGTGCCGGGGGTGAGCACCTTCGAGCGAATTCGGTTCGCCCTTTTATCGAGCACCTTCAGCTGTATCACGCCGCTATCGACGAGAACGGTATCGCCTTCGTGAATATCATGAACGAGGCCGTCGTAGTTCACGTCCACCGAATACGCTTCCTCGCTTTTCGCTCCGCGAACGGTGAATTCGAGAATGTCGCCCGGCTGCAGATGTAAGTCCGTCTTGAGATCGCCAGTTCGGATGGCGGGCCCCTGGGTGTCGAGCAGGACGGCAACGGGGCGCGCAGCTTCGACTGCTATCTGGCGAATCCTTGGAACTATTTCGCGCACCCATTCGGGGCGCGCGTGGCTCATATTCAAGCGGAAGATGTCCGCACCTTCATGAATCAGCTGTCGCAGAATCTCAGGAGATTCGCTGGCCGGCCCGAGGGTGCAGATGATTCTAGTTTTCCGCATCGGCGATCATAGCATCGAAGGCGACTACAATCGCATTCCGCCTTGACGAGGTCGAAAGCTATCTATGCCTGAAACTCGCGACCAAATTACGGTCAGCCGTAACGTTAAAGGTGTAGATCGGGCTGTAACTCACGACCACCCCGTTTTCAACCCAGTACCTAAATCGATACCTTCTTGCTGGTGTCGCTGTGACATTAATAGACGCCCCACTCGCGAAGCTTCCGCCGCCGGTAACGCTTCCACCATAGGCGGGATCAGCCGAGAGAGTAACTGTGAAAGCCGTAGAGGCTGCCTGGTTATAGGCAAGAGCAACGGTACCAGTTGCGCTGTGATAGCCAGCTACAGCGACGCGATATCTTACACCAGCTTTCGCGGTGAAACTTACGCGGCTCTGCGTTCCGGAACCGTAGTCGTCATTACTAGCCACGGCTGTAAGTGCATCCACACTATTTCCAGTATAGACGGCTAGAACAGTGTCGAAGTTGCTTTGTAAGGTATCGAAGACCGCCTGCCCATCCACCGGAGCAGTCCAGTCAAACCATACCGACGCCCCACATAAAACTCCCGCATGAGCCGGTTCTCCAGCCTCAAGTGTAGCGTAAAGATTATTCTGGGAGACCGTGCCACTGGCCCCGAACAGCGGCTGGCTGCCAGAAAACATGTCGTTACTTGTCGCGCTGAAGTTTGCGGTCACGGAGACTCCGCCCGCCGAAACCACAATCGGGCGGCTCGCCATCGCATTACCGTCGCTCCATCCAGTGAACGACCATCCCGTATTCGCGGAAGCCGAGATAGTTTGAGTAGAACCAACCGGGTAAACCCCTCCCCCACTCACTACCCCGGCACCGCTGGGATTTGAGAGGACAGTCAACGTGGCCGTTCCCGTCGTATTTGTAGTTACGAACGACGCTATCGTCCCCTGACCCCAGCCCGCGCCGCGTCCCAGGTCAGTGGTGCTGCTATTATGGGCCATGGCCCGGAAGTAGTAGGTCGTGTCCGGCTGCAATCCCGTCAGTGTCGTCGAGAACGAGCCCGCGCTGGCGGTAATTCCGTTGTTATCGACGAACTTATCAAACGTCGTCGACGTGCCCCATTCGAAGTAGTAGCCATCGATGGCCGCTCCGCCATCCGCGGTGATACTTCCATTAATAACCGCTGCAGTGTTGCCAATGGACGTCGGGCTATCGGTCTTTACCGTCGGAGGTGCGGCAACGACCACAGAACTCGGGATGGCGCCCGTGATGTGATAAGTTCCCACCGACGCATAGTTAGAGTATCCGGTGGTGAGCGGAGAACCGTCGCCGTCACCCTCAATTTTGAGGTAGTAAGTTCCGGCAGCCAGACTGGTAGTTAAGCCGCTGGCAAGATCTTGCGCAGGGTTGGATACACTGACGACAGTGCCGAGCGAGTTAAACAGGGTAAGCTTTGCATCAAGATCGGGGGCGTAAGCATCGCTGCTTACGTTGAGAGATATGTTCCCGCCCGATGTCGTGAAGGAATAGAAGTCCTGATCGGCCGCATTAGCCACCACTCCGCGATAATCCACATTACCGCTCGAAACAGGTAATGTGGCTGCTGCTCCAATACTGTTGCCAGCCTCGTCCGTCACATAACCAAATCCATTGGTGAAACGACTTATGAGCGCAAGATCGTCTTCCGTATTGTTTGCGTACTGGTATTCTCCCTTGCTAAACTGTGTCACCGACTTGTAGTAGGACGACCCCATGATCGGTGCCCAACTGGTTGGCCCTGTCCCCTGGCCTTCAAAGTATTCTTCGTGACCACTCGGCAGGTTGCGACCATCGTGACTTAACCCAAGGGTGTGGCCTACTTCGTGGGAGATCGCTTCCGAAACACCGGTGACGCTGGAGTTAAAAACCCAGCAAGGAATAGTCGATGAAAAGTAAGTTCCGGACTGGGAGAAACTGTTCACGTAGGCTACCCCACCCGAGCCCGACGCCGCCGTATCGGTAGGCGTGATGATACAACGCATCCTTCGTCCCACCGGTGCCGAGTTATATTTATTAAGGTCGGTGGTAATATTGATGTCGAAAGGCGCGTAGTCCCCGGCCACGCGATTGAAAATTGCATCGATCGTACTGGCCGAAAAATTGTAGGAAGCGGCAACGATCGTTCTGCCATTGTTCCAATCCGGGTCTGTGACGGTTTCACCATCGAAGTCCAGGTAGATCTGCGCGACGGCAGACGGACGACTGTTATAGACTGGAACCGCGGCTCCGACCGCGGTGGTTGTGGTGGTCGAAGCACTAGCAACAGCCGCGACTGCTTCCGGAAATTTTTCGCAAAGCACCTGACCGAGCTTCACCTCTTTCATGACCAGATCGCCGGCCTCATTGAATTCGATCTTATTGGCGAGCCCTTTGGCCACCCGCTGAATGATCCCACTGACATGTTGCTCGCCCACGTTCACGAAAAAAGTACTAGCCGGGTCGTCACTGAGCATTCCGCTCACCCGCAGGATTGGACCGTCAGCGACGATGAGGTTCACCACGCCGTCGGTTGCTTCATCGCTACTCAAAGGGATGGTCACGCGATCGCCGATCTTAATCGTTCGGGCAGTAGCGAATGAGGTCGCGTCCAGGGGAGTGATCGCATCGATCTCCCGCTCGGCCGTGGGCAATAGCCGGCTTGCCGGCAAAGTGATGTGCGTAGTATCCGTGCGTCCTGCTACTCGGAAAAGAGGTGCGTTCGGCGCACCGAATGCGGTGCTGGCTAAGAGTAGCGTACCGGCCAAGACAGCGCCCAGATAGCGCGGACTTTTGAGCTTATTCATTGTTCTATGGACGGCCTGCTAGCCCGCGAATTCGATCTTCGACATCGACGGACCTGTGACAAGCCATTATTGGGGGGTGGGGGGTGGGGGCCGGGAGTGAAACTTCCGGCAACGGCTACTTTTTAAGCGATTTCCGGGCCAGATGCAATTCCGGTTCTTACTGATTTTCGGATAAAAAAAGGCGGCGCGTCATCCCTGACGCGCCGCCCTTAAATATTAAATTGGAAGCTCTTTACGACTTCATCTTCCCCTGCACGCCCTTGACGCGCTCGAGATGTCGCTGGATAACCGCACTCGTTTTTGAAGCAAACTTCTTGAGCTCGGGATCGTTTCCGTTCTGAGCTTCGTTCTGGAATTCCGCCAGATCCTTCTGGTGATCTTTTGCCATCATGGCCAGATATTCCTTGTCGGATTTCCAAGCGCCCATCGCTGGCTTTTCATTCAGCGCAACGCCGCGCGCTTTGGCGATCGCCATCAGCTCGCTATTCGCCGTAGTGTGATCGGTGACCATCATTTTCCCGATTTTTTTGACTTCAGGACTCTGCGCCTTTTCCGAAGCCATCTGCCCCATCTCGACTTCCATCATGCCACCTTTGGCAGCGGCCATGATGAATTTTTTGTCAGCAGCGCTGAGTGCGCTCGTCTTCCCGGCAGCAGGTACTGCCGCATCAGTCTTCCGGGGGAAGAGAACGGTGGCCTGCGCCGTTGCGGCACCAATGGTTGAAACTGCAATCGCGACCACTAATGCCCGCGAAACTAAAGTAAGTGTGTTTTTCATAAGTTAACTAAATCGCCGACGAGTGCCGGCATTACGATTCGATTGCGGCCGCCTCTCTGGCCGTGACGACTCAGCGCGTTTCGTCCGGCTGCCCGTAGGAACTTTCCACTCGAGTGGCCACATCCTTGTAGCCGTAATCGGCTTCATAAATCTGCTTCATGCAGTCCAGCGATTTCTCCGCGGCGCCCATTCTGGCGTAGGCGAGTCCGAGATTATACACGATCTCCTTTTTCATCGCGTCCATCGCGACTAATTCCTTCGCTGCTTCCTCAAACTGTTTCGTGGCCAGGTCGAGCATTCCAAGTTCCGAATAACATCGGCCGAGAAGGTTCATCGCCCGCAGTCGCGCGTTCGGATTCTGGCGCGCGCGCTGCAATTCCGGCACGGCTTCCCGGAAATTACCGGCCACGACAAGTTGCTCGCCTAGTTCAAAACGTAACTGCAGGTCCGTGGGGTTTCGTTCCACGCGCCGCCTGATTTGCTCCATCAACATCTCCGCGCGCCGCTTCCGCGCTTGTTCCAGAGCTACCGCATCTGCCCCCTGCTCCAGAAGCGCGATTTCTCGCTCGATCATTTTCACCTTGAGGTCAGACGTTTTACGCGCCAGCCCTGGATCCGTGCCGCCGGTGAGCTGCGTCGCATATTCGTACCACGCGACCGCGGATTCCAAGTCGTCCTTTTGTTCATTGAGAGAACCGAGCCGCTGCGCCATGGCGACATTTTCCGGGTTCGCCTGGTGCTCGGCATAAGTCTCTGCCAGCTGCCGGTCAATCGAATCGTCGCTCACCTGCATCCGGGTCTGTTGCTCGAGCGATATCGCCGCGTCTTTATCCCGGATTAAGTCGCGATAACTCGAAGCTTCGCTCCACCCGCCTCCCTTCATCGAAGCTCGCGCCGATGCGTCTTTCACCATCCGCGCTGCCACCGAATCGAGCGGATCGATGACAGCGATCCGGTTGTAAATCTCCACCTCACGATCGTTTTCACCCAGGTCGTGAAAAATGCGTCCTAGCTCGTGCAGCACCTTGGTGTCGCGCGGATTTTGTTCGAGCAGAGTCTCCAGCGCGAATACCGCTGTCTCACCCGAACCCGCTGCCACCGCTGCCTCCTTCAAGAGCATGTTTGCCTGTCGATTAAACGGCTCGTCCGCCAGCACCTCCTCCACCAACGCCATCGCACGCCGCGGGTCTTTTTTGAGCTCACGCTGCGCCTTCATCACCGCGAGCGGAGCGGTCGAGATATTGAACAGACTTTTCTTCGTCGCCTTCGCGCGCGTGATTTCCGTCCGGCGCAAGAGTTGCCGCCCGGTCAAAAAATCCGGCTCCTGCCTCAGGATGCCTTGCAGCAACGTGATCGCGTACCCGAAATTGCGCAGCTCGATGGCCGCGACCGCTTTCAACCAATGCGCGCGCTGCGTCTCGCCTAACTCCTTTTCGGTTTTAACTGCCATCACAGAAGGTCCATCTGCGGTTTCCCGGCGGTGATCCTTGCCCGTTTCGCGCGCTTCGAGGCTTTTGGCTTTTCCGTTGCCCGATCCGGTTTTTCCAAGTGGGAAAGAATATCTTTCGCCCGATCCAAAATCTGTTTCGGCAAACCTGCGAGCCGCGCCACTTGGATCCCATAACTCCGGTCCGCTCCCCCCGGCACGATCTTGCGCAGGAAGATAATTTGTTCGTTCCATTCGCGCACGGCGACGTTCAGATTTACCACGCTGCTCCGCTCCGCCGCGAGCTTGGTCAGCTCATGATAATGCGTCGCGAAAAGCGTGCGCGCCTGGATCTTGTCGTGCAGGAATTCCGCCACACTCCACGCGATCGATAACCCGTCATAAGTCGAAGTGCCGCGTCCGATCTCATCCAGTATGACGAGACTTCGCTTCGTCGCGTTGTTTACGATGTTCGCCGTCTCATTCATCTCCACCATGAAAGTTGATTGCCCGCGCGACAGATCATCATTCGCGCCCACACGCGTGAAGATCCGGTCGACGATTCCAATTTCAGCGCTCGCTGCCGGCACGAAGCTGCCGATCTGCGCCATCAACACGATCAAGGCGACCTGTCGGATGTAGGTCGACTTGCCCGCCATGTTCGGCCCGGTGATAAGTGCGAGCCGCAGCATTTCTCCATCGAGTTCCGTGTCGTTCGGCACGAATTTCTCGTCCGCCAGGTTTTGATCGAGCACCGGATGTCGGCCATCGCGAATCGTTAGCCGCACCGAGTCCGTCAGGGTTGGCTGCGAATAATTATAGAGACGCGCGGTCTCTGCCAGCGCGGCGATGGTATCAAGCGTGGCGATGGCGGCGGCGGTCTGCTGAATCGGTGCGATCTCGCGCAGAACTTCATCGCGCAAGGCGAGGAAAAGCTCGTACTCCAGCGCGCACGCGCGATCCTCCGCACCAAGAATTTTCCCCTCCACTTCCTTCAACTCGGGCGTGATGAATCTTTCGCCGCCGACCGTCGTCTGCTTGCGCGTGTACCGCTCCGGCACATTCGCGAGATTGGATTTCGTAATCTCGATGAAATATCCGAACACCGAGTTGAAGCGGACCTTCAGAGATTTGATCCCCGTCTCGCGGATCTCGCGTTCCTGCAGCTCCGCGATCCACTTTTTACCTTCGCGCGCAGCCGCGCGCAGCTCATCAAGTTGCGCCTCATGCCCGTCGCGGAAAATCCCGCCTTCCTTCAGGATCATGGGAGGCTCATCGACGATCGCCGCCGCTAATCGCGCAGCCAATTCTGGCATCGCGCGCAGATCATCCTGAACGCTTTGCGCAAGCGATGGCGCGTTTCCGTTTTCGCTTACGGTCGTTACCGCAAACGCCCTGCGATCGAGCAGGGTTTGTAGCTGCGTCTTCAGCAAGGGAATGCGCTCGATCGAAACGCGCAGCGCCGAAAGATCACGCGCATTGCCCGAAGCCTGGCTCAATCTTCCGGCGGCGCGCTCGATGTCGCGGATAGATTTCAATTCCGCGCGTGTCGCCGCGAGCAAATCGGGTTCTTGTAACCAGGCGGCAATGAATTCCTGGCGGCGACGTAGTTCGTGCAGATCGCGCAGCGGCTGCAAAATCCAGCTCCGCAGTTTTCGTCCGCCCATCGGCGTCACCGTCCGGTCGAGCGCGGCCAGCAAGCTCATGTCGCGGGCGCCGCGCGATTCCACGAGCTCCAGGTTCGCCTGGGTGGCGGCATCGAGCAGCATGTACTCGTCATCCGCATCGCAGCGCAAAGTCGAGAGGTGATCGACATTGCGCCGCAGTTGTTGCTTCAGGTAATGCACGAGCGCGCCGGCCGCACCGATTGCACCCGGCATTTGCGCGCAGCCAAAGCCATCGAGTGTTTTCGTTTTAAAATGCTCGCAGAGAACAAACTGGGCCTGCTCCGGGATGAACGCGTAACTCTCATACCCGATGACGTTCGCAAGCTGCGTGAAGCGCTCGCGCTGCTCATCGCTCACCAGAATTTCCGCGGGCGAGACCCGCACGATTTGATCTTCCAGCGCAGCGCGTGTCATCAGCTCTGCGACACGAAATTCACCCGTCGTAAGGTCCGCATACGCGAGCCCGAACCGCTCGCCCTTCGCGAAAACTGCGGCTACGTAATTCGCGCGCTTCGCCTCCAGCATATCAAGCTCGCTCACCGTGCCTGCGCTGATGATTTGCGTGATATCGCGCGAAACAATTTTGCCCGGTTGCGGCTCGCTTGTTTGATCACACACCGCGACGCGTCTCCCGGCCTTGATCAGTTTCGCGATATAATTATGCGCTGCGTGATAAGGCATCCCGCACATCGGCACGCCATTGCGCTTTGTCAGCGCGAGGTTGAGCAGCGACGAGGCTTCCTTCGCGTCCTCAAAGAACAGCTCATAGAAATCGCCCAGCCGGAACAGCAGCAGAACGTCCTCTGGCACACTCCGACGCAGCCGCTGATATTGCTGCATCATCGGAGTGAGCGCGTCCGCCATGCCTCAGCTTCAGTCTGCGTTCCCCTCTTTGCGAGGCGGAAATCGGTTGCCGTCCAATCGAAAGTTGAATCCGAAGGCAATGTTCACCTCATCTTATTCACAACAATGAATCTGACTGTAAAAACCCTTTTCGTAGTGTTGAACCTGTGCACCGCGATCACAGGCGCGTTCGCTCAAATCACACCGTCAGCTGCACCGATCCAAGTCATGGTCCTCGGCACCTATCACTTCGACAATCCCGGACAGGATTTGCACAACATGAAAGTGGACGACGTGCTGACCTCCGCGAAACAAGTGGAGCTCGCCGACGTGGCAACACGGCTCGCACACTTCCAGCCGACACAGATAGCCGTGGAAGCGCTCTCCGATCGCGCGGATCTCAGCGCGCCGAAGTTCGAAGGATTTTCCCCTGAAATGTTGACGAAAAATCGGGATGAACAAGTCCAGATCTCATTCCGCCTCGCGCACCAACTCGGCCACAAAGTCGTTTACGGCGTTGATGAGCAGAGTGACACGATCGATTACTTCCCCTTCGATAAAGTCGAGAGTTACGCAAAGGCTCACGGCAAATCCGCGGCACTCGAAAGCATGCACAGCAAAGTCGATAGCATGCTGAAGGAAATGGAGGCGGCGCAGCGCACGAGCACGGTTGCGCAAATGCTCGCGCACATTAACGACCCGGCGCGCATCGCCTCCGGACACAAGGATTTTTATTACAACATCCTCTCGCTCGGCCAGGGGAAGGAGCAGCCCGGCGCGGATCTAAACGGCGGATGGTATCTGCGTAACGCGAAGATCTTCGCGAAGGTCACCCAGATCGCCCAACCGGGCGCGCGAGTCCTGCTCGTTTTCGGTTCCGGCCACGCATTCTGGCTTCGTCATTTCGTTCAAAATACGCCGGGCTTTGTTCTCGTGGAATCGGGCGATTTTTTGAACTGACACAAATTTGCGTTGGGTGTAGACAAAACGGCGCATCCGACGGCTTTTGAATATACAATCGCTGCTGCTCACTGCCA
Organism: Chthoniobacterales bacterium; assembly: GCA_038323965.1. Classification (GTDB taxonomy): domain Bacteria; phylum Verrucomicrobiota; class Verrucomicrobiia; order Chthoniobacterales; family UBA10450; genus JBBQHM01. The sequence continues at coordinate 9,488 of JBBQHM010000002.1, forward strand.
CGATTGCCCTTCTCGGGACCGCCGCATTAATCGCGTGCCTATTCCCGGCAAGACGCGCCACGCTTGTGAATCCCACTGAGGCGCTGCGCTCGGAGTAATTAGTCCACGAGGCGCATTCCCTCACGAGCCGTGCGCTCGCAATAGAGATCGCTGAGCCGCGTCGTCATCGGTCCAGCTTCCGCCGAGCCAATCACGCGCCCATCGATTTCCGTGACGGCGGCAAGTTCGCCCATCGTGCCGGTGCAGAAAACTTCGTCCGCGGCGCAGAGTTCTTCGAGCGTGATGTCGCGCTCGCCACACGCGACCTGATGCGCCGCGCAAATTTCGAACACGGTGGCGCGGGTAACTCCTGCGGGACAGGCCACGACTCGGCTGGTCGCTAATGTGCCATCGCTAACGAGAAATAAGTGCGTTGCGTTCGTCTCCGCGACGAAGCCCCGCGTGTCGAGCATGAGCGCGTCGTCCGCGCCCGCGTTATTCGCTTCGATCTTCGCCAGGATCGAGTTCAGCAGATTGGCGTGATGAATTTGCGGGTCGAGAATGTCGGGAGTTGGCCGATGAAATTTACTCGTGATTAACTTCAGTCCGCTCTTCGCGTAAACGGGCGCTTTCCATTCCGCCAACACAATTAACGTCGGCCCGCTTTGATTCAGGCGCGGATCCATGCCCGAGGTGATTTTCACGCCGCGCGTGAGCGTCAGCCGGATGTGAACGCCGTCGCGCATCGCATTCGCTGCCAGCGTGCGCTTGATCTCCTCGATGATTTTTTCACGAGCAGGAATCTCCGCGAACGACAAGGCGCGCGCCGACCGCTCGAGCCGGTCGAGATGTTCAGGCAGCTTGAAGATTCGGCCATCGTATAAACGCAAACCTTCCCAGACCGCGTCGCCACCCTGCACCGCCGAGTCGAACGGGCTGACCCGAGCTTCATTGCGGTGCGTCAACCGTCCATCGACGTTGACGATGAGGTCGCGATTTCGTTCGTCGAATTGCTGTAGCATCTGTTTTTTCTAACCGCGGATTACGCGGATTTCACGGATGTGGATTTTATCGTCATCCCGAGCGGAGCGCAGCGGAGTCGAGGGACTCCGTGGCGCTAGCTTCGTTTGGCAACGGGGTCCCTCGGCTTCGCTCGGGATGACGGTCCTAAGAGAGCCGATCGGCATAAAGCTGGTCATAAATTTTGCGACAATGCACTTCCACTTCGCGCAGGCCCGCTGGCACTTCCAAAGGTGAATCGCGATAAGGCTGAAACGACGTCGATTGCTCGACTTCGCCATACCAATGTTTCGCCCAAATGCCGTCGGTGTCGCGCAAACCTGGCGGCCAGGAAAGCATGGCGGGATCGAACTTAACTCCGAGCGCCGCGCACAGTTTTTTCAGCAACGATTTCGGATCGCGCAGCACGTCATCGGCATCGATGACCGGCGGCGTGCGATTCGTCAGGCGCCGAACCGTTTCGAAAATCTCCAGCTGTTGCGGGAAACCAATTTCCTCCGCGGTCGGCTCGTGATTTTTCTTCGTGTAGGACGTGATAACGCGGGCCGGATCGCGAATGAGAAAGCAATTCGTCAGGCTGGCGAGCCAGGCGCGATCCAGCCTTGGCAGCAGATGATGCGTCATTTGTTTTTGGTAAAAGATCGGACGGCCCTCGCTCTGCCGGCCCGTCAGGTCGGCCACGACTTTGTGCCAGTCCGTTTCGCCACTTTCGATAATCTCTTTCGCCGCCGGATGTTTCGCATTCGTTTCCTGCAAAAAGAACGGATAAAACGGTTCGTCGATGACGACGGTGTCCAGACGATTTTCCCACGCGCGCATCATCGCGGTCGAGATGTTGCGCGGGCCCGACCACATCGCGATGCGCATTGTTTCCATCGAATTAAATCTGCGAGCGCCTCCGGAAATTTGCGAGTTCCGATTCACAGTCCGATGACTACAGTTTGCAAATGAAGATCGCTTCCGCGCTAGTCTCCGTGCTTATCGCTTCCCACTCCATTGCAGCCGATGCCCCCAAGTCGATCGCGCCGCCCGAGAGCCTGATTATAGACGGCGTCCCACCGATTCCAGGAGAGTTGCCGGAACAAGTGGGCCGCTACACCGAGTCGCGCGCTGCGGTTTTCCAGGACTGGCATCCGAAACGAAGTGAGATGCTCATCCTCACGCGCTTCGCGGATACCAACCAACTTCACCTCGTCACTCAGCCCGGCGGCGCACGCACGCAGCTGACCTTTTTTCCCGACCGCGTCGACGGCGCGACGTTCGATCCGGTTAACGGCGATTACATCGTGCTGTCCAAAAGCATCGGTGGAAACGAATTTGCGCAGAACTATCGCTATGATTTCGCCACGGGTGATATCACTTTGTTGACTGACGGGAAATCGCGAAACAGCGGGCCGACCTGGAGCCACGACGGGAAACGCGTCGCCTACACTTCTACGCGCCGCAATGGCGCCGACACCGATATTTATCTCGAGTCACCCATGGACCCGCGCAGCGATAGAATGCTCGCGGAACTGAAGGGCGGCGGCTGGCAGATCGTCGACTGGTCGCCGGACGACAAGCAATTGCTGGTGTTCGAAGGCATCTCGATTAACGAGAGTTATATTTGGACATTCGACACCCAAACCGGAGAGCGCAAAGCCATTACCCCGCGCGTGCCGGCTGGCGCGGAACCGGTCTCCTACTCGTTCGCGAAATTCTCCAAGGACGGCAAAGGCGTTTTCGTGACGACTGATCGTGATTCCGAGTGGCAGCGGCTAGCCTACATCGACCTCGCCAGCGGCGTTCATACTTTTCTTTTGCCGGAGGCAAAGTGGGATGTCGATAACGCGGACCTAAGTGAGGACGGAAAGCACATTGCCTACGCGCTCAATGAAAGCGGAAAGAGCACGCTGCATCTCATCGACGTCGAAATGCGCGACGGCAAAATGACGGCAACACCACAGGCAGATCCCGCCTTGGATCCTGCGTTTACCAACGTCGTCATCAACGGGGTCCGCTGGCAGCGCGACTCGAAGCAATTCGCCTTCAACGTCGCGGGCGCGGGATCGCCGACCGACGTTTTTAGTAGTGCAGCGAATGGGAGGGCGACACGCTGGACGACAAGCGAGACGGGCGGAATCCCCGCAGCGCGTTTCGTCGAGCCATCGCTGGTGAGCTGGAAGACATTCGACGATCGCAGCATCACCGGATTTTTATACACCCCTGACGCGCAGAAGTTCCCCGGGCCGCGGCCGCTGGTAGTTAACATTCACGGCGGACCCGAGGGGCAGTACCGCCCGGCATTCCTCGGGCGCACGAACTACCTCGTGAATGAACTTGGCTGCGCCGTCGTCTTTCCGAACGTGCGCGGTTCTTCGGGCTACGGAAAATCTTTCCTGAAACTCGATAATGGCTTCAAACGTGAGGACACCTACAAGGACATCGCGTCACTTCTCGATTGGGTGAAAACACAACCGCAGCTCGCAGCCGATCGTGTGATGGTGACGGGCGGTTCCTATGGCGGACACATGACCCTGGCGGTCGCGACAAATTATGCGGACCGCATTCGTTGCGCGCTGGATGTCGTCGGCATGTCGAATCTCCGGACGTTTCTCGAGCACACCGAGGCGTACCGCCGCGATTTGCGGCGAGTGGAGTACGGCGACGAGCGCGATCCGAAGATGCGCGAATTCATGGACCGCATTGCTCCGTTGAATAACGCGCAGAAAATCACCAAACCGCTGTTCGTGGTGCAAGGCGCGAATGATCCGCGCGTTCCGAAATCCGAGGCGGATCAGATTGTTGCGACGTTAAAGAAGCAGAACACGCCGGTCTGGTATGTCGTCGGGAAGGACGAAGGGCACGGCTTCGCGAAAAAGAAAAACGCGGACTTCCAGTTCTACGCCACGATCCAATTCATGCGCGAGTACCTGCTGAAGTAACGCTTCTCGTAGGTCATCCCGAGCGAAGCCGAGGGATCCCGTGGAAATAACTAACCGGGTCGCTCCTAACGCCGCGAGGTCCCTCGACTTCGCTCGGGATGACCGAGTGGGAGGTTGATCAAAGGGGAAAACAGAAGGCGCAGCGATTCTCGCTCACGTCCCGTATTTCGCGTAGGCCGCGATCAGCGGGTACTTACAGCGATTCTTGGAAAAGTAATCGCTGACAAATCCGTTCTTGGTGCGGATCTCGACATGGCCGTAGCCGCTTGAGCCGTGCGCATAAACCAACACCGCACCGAGTGGCGCCAGGTACGGATCGCGCACTGACAGCCGCTTGAAGCCGTAATCTTTCACGAGTTCGTCGCCGGCTTGAAACGCGTAGGCGCTCTTTGGGTAGGAGCCGATGACGTGCGCCGCCACGAGCGCTTCTTTCACGTAATGCCAGCAGCGTGCTTTCGAATGCGCGTTGGACCGTTCCTGCGCGAACGTCGCTGCACTCAGTAACCGCTTATCCATCCGCGCGTCAGATTTCGCAAAAGGATGAACGATCGGAACTTTCCAGTAATGGCGCACGATGCGCGCGGACCGGGTGGCGCCCGTTTGATCCTTAAAAAAGAAATCGCTTTTTGTTTCGCCGAGCTCCTCCGCGCGCGCGGAACTTAGAATTGCGAGACAGAACGCACCGGCAGAAACCCACGAGATAAGACGTCGCACGGGACGGTTTTATGCATGGCCCGTGCCAATGCGACAAGCGTTTTTTACGTCGGACCGGTTTTGTTTGGCAACAGGGCAACAGAGTGGCGCGGCGATCTGCGTTGAACCGCGCGGAAAATTCGCGTTCCATGAGCTTCCCATGCACTTCGTGAGCACTCGCCGTCGATTCATAAAAATTTCGGCGGCAGCCACCGGCGCGATGACCTTTGGTTACGCTTCGAGGGGGTTCGCCGCCGAAGAAAAAGTTGCCAAGCCGTTACGAATTCTGATCCTCGGTGGAACTGGATTTACCGGGCCGCATCAGGTTCGCTATGCACGGAGTCGCGGACATCACGTGACAGTTTTCAATCGTGGCAAAACTCATCCGGGCGAGTTGCCGGAAGGCGTTGAACAATTGCTGGGCGATCGAAACGGTCAGCTCGATTCGTTGCGCGGCAAAAAGTGGGACGTCGTCATCGATAATCCGACCATGCTGCCGGCGTGGGTGCGCGACGTGGCGCAGATTCTCAAGGGTAACGCTGATCGCTATGTCTTTATCTCGACGATTTCGGTTTACGCCGATCCGAGCAAACCAATCGATGAGAATGCGCCGCTCGCGCACTACGAGGGAGCGGACGTGATGAAGGAAACGCGGCAAACCGTAGAGACATCAGGATTTAAGCTTTACGGCCCACTCAAGGTGCTCTCGGAGAAAGAGGCGGAGAAGTGGTTTCCCGGAGAGGCGTTGATCATTCGCCCCGGGTTAATCGTGGGACCGGGCGACGAATCCGATCGCTTCACTTATTGGCCGGTGCGGATCGATCGCGGCGGCGAAGTTCTGGCGCCCGGCGATCCGAGCGATCCGGTGCAAATCATCGATGCGCGCGACCTCGCCGAATGGACAATCCGAATGGCGGAGAGCGGAGCAGTGGGAACATTCAATGCCACTGGCCCGGCAAAACCGCTAAGGGTCGGCGAAATGCTTGGTGGCATCAGGACTGCGCTGAATTCGAACGCGAATTTCACCTGGGCGAGCGCAGAATTCCTGGAACAGCAAAAAGTCGCGCCCTGGTCGGACATGCCTGTCTGGGTGGCACCTGCGGGCGATAGCGGGCAAATGACGCGCACGAGCATTCAACGTGCACTTGATCAAGGACTCACGTTCCGTCCGCTTACAGAGACAGCGCGCGATACGCTGGCATGGTTCAAGGCGCAGAAGCCGGAGCGCCAGCAGAAGTTGAAAGCGGGAATAAAACCCGAACGCGAGAAGGAAGTTCTCGCGGCCTGGCACTCGCAGGAGAAGAAGTAAGAGCGGTTAAAGCAGTGTGAACGCGCTCATTCGACGGATCGTTGACGTCCGGCCTAACGAATGGCGCGCCTTGCTGCTTGCTTTCGTTTTTCACTTCGTCGTTCTCGCCGGGTACTACGTGATCCGGCCGATCCGCGACGAGATCGGCGCGGCGAATGCCGAGAATTTGCCGTGGATGTTTACCGCGACTCTGCTCGCGATGCTGGCGGCGAACGCGCTTTTCTCGGCCATCGTCGCACGCATGCCGCGACGGCGTTTCATCCCGATCGCATATCGCTTTTTCATCGTAAATCTCGTCATCTTTTTTCTGCTGATGCGCACGCTGCCGGCACCTCAGCAAGCGTGGATCGGCCCTTGTTTCTTCGTCTGGGTCAGCGTCTTCAATCTTTTCGCTACCACGGTGTTTTGGGCATTTATGACCGACCTGTTTACGAACGAGCAGGGCAAGCGGCTCTTCGGTTTTATCGCGGTTGGCGGCTCATTAGGCGGAATTGCGGGCGGCACCATTACGATCTCACTCGTTCACGTTGTCAGCACGGGAGTGCTGGTGTTGATCAGCGCTGTCCTGCTGGAAATCGCCGCCCAGTGCGTGCGCTTTTTCCCGGCGGAATTCGCCAGTCATTCCGAGCGAAGTCGAGGAACCCCGGAGCGCGAGATGAACGCGACGCCCTCAGTGACGCCACGGGATCCCTCGGCTGCGCTGAGCTCCACTCGGGATGACAGTAGTACTGCGGAACAACCGATCGGCGGCGGATTTTGGTCCGGCATAACGCACATCTGCCGATCGCCCTACCTGTTTGCGTTGTTGCTCTTCATCATGATCTACACGCTGACCTCGACGTGGGCCTACTTTCAACAAGCGGAGCTGACGAAGACCGGCTTTGCCGACCGGGCCGCGCGCACCGCATTTTTCGCGAATCTCGATCGATGGGTGAACATGCTCACGCTGCTGATGCAGGTCTTCGTCACGGGGCGTTTAATGAAATCGGTCGGCGTAACTTTCACCCTCATTACGATGCCATTGCTCAGCTTGTTCGGCTTCGCGGCAATCGGCTGGCATCCTGTGCTCGCGACGTTGGCGGTGTTCCAGGTGATGCGCCGCGCCGCGACGTTCGCATTCATGCGGCCTGCGCGTGAAGTGCTCTTCACCGTCCTGAAGCGCGAAGACAAGTACAAGGCCAAGAGTTTCATGGACACATTCGGTTATCGCAGCGGCGATCAACTCGGCGCGTGGTCCTATAGCGGGATGCACGCGCTCGGGTTGGGCCTCAGCGCAATCAGCTACATCGCGATACCGTTGATCGCATTTTGGTGCGCCATTGGCATCTGGCTCGGACGCAAGCAAACAGCGCTGTTAAAATCTCGGGTTTGAACCCGGCCCATTCGCGCCTTCAGTAGGGGCATGGCTACACGAACCGGATCAGCAGTTTGGAATGGCACGCTCAAAGCGGGCAGCGGCACGATGAAACTTGGCAGCGGCGCTTATGAAGGGCCGTACTCGTTTGCCTCGCGCTTTGAAACTGGCACCGGCACCAATCCCGAGGAACTGATTGGCGCAGCTGAAGCTGGTTGTTTTTCCATGGCCCTGTCATCGAATCTCGAAAAGGCCGGTTCCCCGGCAAAAGCCATCCGCACCACGGCGACGGTAAAGCTCGAGATGATCGACGGGGGTCCGAAAATTACTTCGATTGACCTCGAGACAGAAGCCGAGGTGCCGGGAATGGACGAAGTTAAATTTCGCGAACAGGCCGAGCTGACTAAGAAAACGTGTCCCGTTTCCGTCGCGCTCGCCGGCACCCAGATTAATCTGAGCGCCAAACTCGTTGCGAGCTAGGCGAGCGTAAACTCGCTAAGCTTTGGCGTAGACTCCGATCAGCGGCCGATGCGACGGGGTCTTCGAGCGAAAATCGCTGACGAAACCATCCTTCGTGCGAATCTCGACATGGCCCGGGGCGCCTTTTGCCGAATACACAAGCACGGCTCCGATCGGAGCTGCGTAAGGGTCGCGAACTGCCAGCTTCTTGAATCCGTAATTCTGCACGAGCTCCTGGCCGGCTTGCTTCGCGAATTCCGACTTCGGCCGTGAACTGACCAAACCGGCAGCAACCAACGCATCCTTCACGTAATGCCAGCACTGCGAGCGAGAATGCGCATGCGAGCGCTCCTGCGCGATGGTCGCAGCTCGCGTCATCTTGGGATCGAGCTTTGGATCAATCTTCGCCAAGGCGGCGGGCGCGATCTTTTTCGCCTGAAATTTATCGACCACGGCAACAGATGTCTCTTTGCCAGTCGCATCTTTGAACGTGAATTTGGCCGGCGCCGTCGTCGGGACTTCCGCCTTCACCGCAGCAACGGAGGCGGCAAGGCAGCAAACGAGAAGTGAAAAGAATGAAGCCTTCGTCATTGGGGAACGCCCCATATCGTAGCATTAATGGCTCCCTGCAAGCCGATATTTTACTAAATTATTATAACCGTAAATCTCTAAACCTCAGGTATTTAGTAAATCCTGCGCACGAAGCTAGCCCGGGCGCAACGGAAAACCCGTCCCGGCGCGTGGTAGATCGATGCTAGCCGAAGAGGATTAGCTACAAAAACTGCCGGGACCGCGCTCGTCCAAGGGTTACTTCGTGGCGCTCTTCTTCGCCTTAATAAGTGCCGAAACGGAGTCCGGACGCCCGTTTAGGAAATCGATTCGAATTAGTCCCTCCGCCGTCTGGGTAACGGTGCCGGGAATTGCAGATGCGGTAAGATACCAGCCGCTCGGCAATACGACTGAGTCTCTGGGACGCCCCAGACTCCGATCGAACACGAGCTCGTCCCCCTCCAGTCGATAACTCTGGGGCGCAGAGTAAGTCTCCGACATTCTTAGCCGGATTGATTCTCCCTTCTTCAACTTCGGGAAGTGAAAGACCACTACTTCCTGATCCGCAGCCACCTGATCGTCTCCGGGATCTATGTCTGCCTTCTTCAGCTTGGCGCCGGTTAGGATGTCGACCTTCAAGGCTTCGCCAGTGTCCAATATTTTCCCGGAAGGTTCGGCAACCTTACTACCAGCTCGAACCACATTGAGATACTTATCGGTGCCTTCCCGCGACTCCGTGTAGTCGTGATAGAGTTTGAACGCATGCGTTTCCGGCTGCTGGAGGAAATAAACGATATCGCGGTCCTGATGCGCGCGCTCACTCAGGCGATCCTTTTCGGTTGGACCTTCCGGCGCGGGCGGCTCCCAGCTGCGTGCATCGGTCAGCGGGTGCGGTTTGGCCGAGTCGCCGGTTAGTGCTCCCAGTTTTCCTTTTAGGATCAACGCTGCCTGTCCCGGGGCCTGATGCATAAAACTGATCCGCGTTCGCCCATCAGGTTCCGACAACACCTGTGAAGGAACATTACATTCCGTGAGCTGATATCCGGCCGGCAAGACCACGGCGTCCCGCCGAATCCCAAGCGGTCGATCGAAAATGATAGTATCCCCATCGCGGCGGTAACTCTTCGCGTCCTTATAAGTCTTAATAATGCGGATGCGCGACTGCCCGCCATTAGCCGGGACAGGTCGCGCGAGATGCACTTCAATGTAGTCGCTGTCGGTCTCCGCATCCGCGAGTCCATGCTCCTTTGCCTGCGCCCCGTTCACCTGTTCGAACTTGAGCGGCTCACCCGACATCATGTCGAACACCGCTTCGTCAGTTGCGACGCTACCTTTTCGGATAGGATTCCAGAATAGCTTCGCGCCTGAAGTCGTGGCCGTCACTTCGTAGGTGATCTTGAACGACGCCGACTCCGGCGCGAGCAATTCATATTGCGTGTACTCGTCCTGCTCGTTTTGCCATTCTGCAGCGGCTGCTGAGATCGACAGCAAAGCCACACCGGCGGCAACCAATAGCCTGCTCATGCCGCAGTTGTCCCGATCATCGCCGTACCGTTTTTTGCGGGCTACCTGCCTGCGCGACGCGAATAACGCGCGGATTCTTGCCAATCGCATCTTAAGAACTTTTATCTTTTGAGGTGTCCGATCTTGTCTGCAATTTCGAGGGCGCGGCGCAACTTGGCTACGGCTCCGTCTGTGTCGCCGCTTTCCGCCGCGGCAATCGCTCGTCGCGAAACTTCGGCCAATTCATCCGGTATCGGATGCTGGTGAGGCCCGAACAATCCTTTCAGCTGGTCGATCGCTCCGCGAACGTCATCACGCGCAAACGAAATCGCAACCAACGGCCACACCGCCATCCAATCAAAACCGTATGGATCTTCCATTGCGTGCCAGAGCTCGAGCGCCTCGGCGGCGGCCACTTCGCTCTTTTGTATATCTCCGTTACGCCACTCGACCCAGGCAATGTTGGCTTTTGCCATCGCGACGTATTCTGGCATCCCAATTTGTGATGCAACGCTTATCGTCCTGCCGGCATCGGCACGCGTCCGTGCAACGTCCCCAATTCGGCGATAGGCCACAGTTCGGTAAGTGAGACAACGCGCTTGCAGGGCGATGTCGCCCACGCGTTCTGCAAACTCCAGAGCAGGATTGAAATGTTCTATCGCGTCCCCAAAATCCTCGCGCCACACCTGGATCAGGCCGCGGACAAACCGGATATGCGACGCTTCGGATAAATCTGCCGCGCGTTCCGCCTCGCTAACGGCGTTTGCGGCCAAGTCCTTGCACGCGTCGGACGGCCGGAAACGAGATTCCATTAACATCGAGAGCGCCAGTGTTTTCAAAAACTTCGCGCGCTGAATTGGTGCACCACGCTGCATGATCGCGTCGCGAAACCGGTCCGCGAGCCGACGCATCTCTGCCGTCATGCCCTGCCAGTAGAAAAGGTGCATCCGTTCCATCTGGATCTGCACTTTTTCCTCCCACCATTCCGAAGCTGATGCGTCGTGGTCGTCACCAAGCTCTTCATCCGCACGATCGTAAGCACGCGCGCTCTCTTCGAAATGGCGTTGCGAACTATGGCTAAAGCCGAGCTTGCGATACATGCGCGAACGCGGCACTACTTCGATCGCCGTCAGGAAAGTTAATGCACGCTCGAGCGCGAGCCGTGCCGCCTCGTGGCATCCGGTCAGGGTTAACACGTCGCCCAGATCTTCGTTCAACTTAGCGGCGACCGAACGATGACCTGTTCCGGCGGGGACGCGGTTGAGTGCTGCGATCGCCGATTCGTAAAATGCAATCGCTTCCGCGTTTGCGAAAGTTGCCTTCGCTCGCCCTGCGGCGCGCCCGAGATAATGTGCTGCGCGATCTGCATTTTCCGCTCGCTCATAGTGAAACCCGAGCGTCGCGCTATGCTCATCAAGCCGATCGGGAAAGAGCGCCTCGATTGCCTGTGCGGTTAGTTGGTGCAACTCCTTTCGTCGCGCCAACAGCATCGAGCTGTAGGCGACGTCATGCGTGATCGCGTGTTTGAAGATGTATTCGTCCGTTCCGAGCGCCGCCGTTTCGGATACATGCTGTTTTTTCGACAGAATAAACTCGCGCTCCTGCAGCTGCGATAAAGCTTCTGCCAAACGACGCTTCATGTGCGCGCTTTCCTGATACAAACGCTCCAGCACACGCTTTTGGAACAGGCGACCGACGACTGACGCACGTTGCAATGCCTGCTTCTGCTCTGACTGCAGACGGTCAATGCGCGCCGCGAGAACCCCTTGCACCGTCTCCGGAATTGCTATGGAGTCGATTCCCCGGATCGCAGTCGCGACGCCGTCGGCGATTACCACAACGCCCGCGTCTATCAAAGACCGCAGTAACTCCTCGAGGAAGAAGGGATTGCCTTCCGCGCGGCTCAGGATCAGATCGCGCATTGCATCGGGTAGATTTTCAATGTTCAGCAGTTCGTGAATAAGAGAGCTGCTTTCGTGACGGGTAAGAGGCGCAAGATGGATCGTGCGGCTTGCGTAATTGCCTGCGCTGAGATCCGCGTGCTGGCCGTTTTCCGCGGGGCGCGCTGCCGAAAGTATCAAAAGCGGGACCTCGCGCGTGAGGTTCCGCTGCATTTCCAAGACCTGCAGTGACGAAGGATCGCACCAATGAAGATCCTCCCATACCAGGACAAGAGGCTGCTTGGTTGCTATCGCACGAACGTAATCGCGCGCTGCCGATAGAATTCGCGACTGAAGCACTTCAGCCGAGGAAGACTTCACCTCTGCCTCGTCCGCGTCAGTCAATTTCAAACCGAGCATCGAGGCAAGATAAGGAAACCGGTCTCCCATTCCGTGCTCGTCGAGGCTCAGCCGGAGCTCGTTATTAATTTCGTTCGGCGCTGCACCGGGCGACAGGCCGAGCAAGTTCATCATCGTATCCTGCGCGAGCCAGTAACTCATGCCCGCTGTGTAGGAGAGCGCGCGACCTTCCGCCCATCTCACCTTCGGCGGCAACAGGGATCGCGCCTCTGCCAGCAGCCGGCTTTTGCCGAGTCCGGCGTCGCCGATGATCGCGAGCACGCTGCCCGAGCCGCGATTGAGTGCCGCCACCGCTTCGTGTATCAGTGTGAGTTCATCGTCGCGTCCGACGAGCGACGAGTGCAGCCCTTCGATTCCTCGCGCCGGCTTCGGCGCCGCTTTTAGTCCGACAAGCCGGTACGATTCGATGAGCGCCTCTTTCCCCTTTACCTTCAGCGGCGCGACCGGATCGAAATCAAACATGTGATGCGCCAACCGGTATGTCGTCGAGCCGACGAAAACTTCACCGATCGACGACGCGTCTTCTAAACGCGCCGCCAAATTGACCGCGTCGCCCATAACGGAATAATCGCGCCGATTCTGCGCGCCGATTTGCCCGGCGACGACGAGACCGGTGTTAATTCCAAGGTGCAGGCCAAGCTCCGTTCCATGCTTGGCGTTGAACGCGGAGATCGCGTCCATCATTTCGAGCGCGGCCCGTAGCGCGCGCTCGGCATCGTCCTCATGGGCAACAGGGGCGCCGAACAGCGCCATGATTTCGTCGCCGATGAATTTATCAATTGTGCCATCGTATTTTTGCAACAACGGCACCAGCCAATCGAAACACGCGTTGATTAGCTCGCGCACCTTCTCCGGGTCGAGCTTTTCAGAGAGTGCTGTGAAACCAGAAACGTCCGCAAAAAGTATCGTCACTAATTTCCGTTCCTCGGCATTTGTTTCCACGCCATCGCTGCCGTTTCCGAGTTGCGCGATCTGCTGTCGTAAAGCAGCGATCGCGGAATCGACTATGGCATCACCGAGCAAGCCGCGCTGTGCCTCCAACCCGGAAATCGCACTGCTAAGACGGTCAAACTCAGTATCGATATCGGACATATGAACGGGGCGCGTCCACAGGAGAGCGCTGCGCAATCGTTGTTCTAACGACACATTACCGGCTAATCGAGCGGCGTTTTACGCGCTGTCATCCTGCTCCCTGCGTTGTACCGCTAACGGCGGTACGATGAACCTCCGCGAGAGGCGACCGGTAGGCTCCGCTGCGGAGTTCGACTACGTCCACGCGTCAGCTCTGCAACCGTAGCGCTGAACATCACCGTTCGCGCCGTTATACGCTGGTAGGGACATCTCTCCGAGATGTCCGCGGACGCTTTCGGAGAAACGTCCCTACCGATCACTTCCCGAGTTCGTAGAGATACTCTACGAAGGACATTACGGCCCCGTCATAGCCTTGGATCTTCGGGTTCGAAGATTCAATGACGTAATACTCATCCGGCGCGTGCGCGCCGCTCCCGTGTCCTAATCCGAAATGTCCCGCCGCGAGTTTCAATGGTTCGCCAGTGAAGACGTAACCCGGATACGAACCAGCGTTCCGTGGCCACAGCAGAGGCTCAATCCCTGCGCGCTTCAACACGGATACTTGCGCCTGGATCAGCGGCGTATTCGCCGACGTTGCCGTCGGATCGTAGCCGCCGGTCACGTTTACTTCGATGTCGCCGAATCCACGCTTCGCGAGATGCGCCTTTAAAGCCGCGACCGCGTCAGCCGCTTTCATGTCGGGCACAAGCCGCATATCGATCTTGGCAGCCGCGCGATGCGGCAACACGGTTTTGCCCCCGGGACCAGTGTAACCTCCAACCAGACCCTCGATGTTTACCGTCGGCTGCGATTCCAAACGCTCCATCGCCTGCTGGAACGGTAGATCGCCAATCCAATGCTCCGTGCTGAGCTGCTTCTTCATCTGCGCTTCATTCCGCGCCTTCGACGCCGCGGCAATCATTGCCTTCTCTTCCGCGCTGATTGGTAGCGGCTTCGGATAATTTTCGATAGTAATTTCGTTACCATCCTCGGAGACGAGAGTGTTCAAGGCGTGGACCAGATGCCACGATGGGCTATCGATCATCGCCTTGAGCGATGAGTGAATGTCTTTCCCCGGACCGCGTCCCCATTTCTCGCCGCTCGATACCAGCTCCAGTTCCACCACGCCTTTCGATCCGAGATTGATCGTCACCACGCCATCCGGGTCCTGCATCGTCGATGGCATGAAAACTCCCACGCATTTCTGTAACGCTGCCAGCACTTCCGGCCGCCTAACGAGTTGTGGAATGTGCGGCGAACCAATCTCCTCTTCCCCTTCCGCCACCATCACCAGATTCACCGGCATCTTCTTGCCGGCGCCTTTGATCGCCTGGAGCGCTGCGAGAAACGCCGACTCCGGCCCCTTCTGGTTCACCGCGCCGCGTCCCACCATTACTTTCCCAAAGCCCGGCTTCTCGACGACCTGCGCATCGGTCGGCGACGAAGCCCATTCCGCCGGATCGAACTGCTTCACGTCATACATGAAGTAGAGGCCAACCGTTTTCGCGGCCCCCGCGTCGAGCGTCGCATACACGCCGGGCTTGCCATCGGTCGGCATGACGTCCGCCTTCTGAAATCCAGCCTCACGCGCGAGCCGCGCCATATACTCCGCGCCCTCAGGATACCCGCGGTTCTCCGCCGCGATCGAGATCTGCGCGATCCAATCGTGGAGTCGCTTCACCGACTCATCGTGACGTTTGGCGATCTCAACCTTTATCGGCGCGAGGTCGGTGTCGGCTGAAAGCGAGTTCTCGACCAGCGCAAAGAGCGACAAAGTCGTAACGGCTAAAGCAGTGAGCAGGATCCGGTTCATGGAAACGTCATCGCGCGTTCTCGCAACGGAAGCAAATGCCGCCGTCTTGCCGCCGCCTCGAGCGTGACTGGTTGAAATTTCCGCTTTGCGCGGCCGATGGGCTCTGTTAGACGACTCGCGCGATGTTGTTCAACTCGCTCACGTTCGTCGTTTTCTTCGCGATCGTGCTCAGCTTGTACTGGAGCATGCGCTCGTGGAACGGGCGCAAGAATCTGCTCCTCGTCGCGAGCTATTTGTTCTACGGGGCTTGGAATCCGCCGTTCGCTGCGCTGCTCTTCGCGACCACCGCGCTCGATTTTTATCTCGGGCGCAAGATGGGCAAAGTGGAGATGTCCGCCGAGCGCAAGGCCTGGCTCGTCATCAGCGTGGCGGTGAATCTGAGCATGCTCGGCTTCTTTAAGTACGGGAATTTTCTGCTCGAAAACTTCACCTGGGTGTTGGCGCGCGGCGGTATTCAATACAAGCCGCCGCATCTCGATGTCTTCCTGCCGATCGGCATCTCGTTCTACACTTTCCACTCGCTCTCTTACACACTCGACATCTATCGCGGCGTCATGAAGCCGACGCGTTCGTTGCGCGATTTCTCGCTGGCGGTTTCATTCTTCCCGCAGCTCGTCGCAGGACCGATCGTGCGCGCGGGCGATTTCCTTCCGCAACTCGAGGCGCCGCCGAAACCGCAGGAAGGTCGATTCCTTTGGGGTCTGCTGCTGATGACGCTCGGTCTATTCGAAAAAGTCGTGCTGGCCGACACGATGCTCGCTGGCTCAGCCGATCGCGTTTTCGGCTATGGCGGACCGCTGGTGGCGCTCGATTCCTGGATGGGCGTGCTCGCGTTCGCTGGGCAAATCTTTTTCGACTTTGCGGGCTATTCCATTTGCGCCATCGGCGCCGCGCTCTGTCTCGGATTCCACCTACGCGACAACTTCCGCTTCCCTTATGCCGCCATCGGCTTTTCGGATTTCTGGCGACGTTGGCATATTTCGCTTTCCACGTTTCTGCGCGACTACCTCTACATCCCGTTAGGTGGAAATCGGAGCGGAGCGGCGCGCGCCATGGTGAACCTCATCATCGTTATGTTCATCGGCGGTCTCTGGCACGGCGCGGCGTGGACGTTCGTCGTCTGGGGTTTATTGCACGGGTCGTATCTTGCGATCGAAAGACTGCTGCGAGGAACGATCAAAGATGCGCCGTGGGCAGGACATCCCGTGATGAAGCTGCTAATCAGCTTCATCACATACATCGCGGTCCTGATCGCGTGGGTTTACTTTCGCGCGTCCGACTTCGAAACCGCCAGCCGCTTGATCGGCGGAATGTTCGGCCGCCACGCGCATGCCGACGCGATCCTCAGCACGCGAGAAATTCTTCAAGTCAGCATCGTGACCTTCTTCCTCCTCCTCGCGCATCGGTCCTTGCGCGACATCTCACTCGAAGCCGCCGTCGCGCGCCTCCCGCGCTGGACCGTCACCAGCGCCTGGTTCCTCATGGCGGCCGCCATCATCCTTACGCAGGGCAGCAGCAATGCTTTCATCTACTTCCAATTCTAATTTTCAACGCGCCATCCCGCCGCTGCCGTGGCGCGGGATCACCGTTGCCGTGGTCGTCGGCGTTCTCGTCGCCGTTGCCGCATGGGAAGTTTACTGGCGCTCCGTCGGCTTCGAGCCAACGCTGAACAACACCGAAGATCTCTGGGCGCAAACAAGACGGCGCGTCGAGCCGGAGTCGATCGTCATTGTCGGAGATTCGCGTGCGTGGTTCGACTGCGACCTGGATGAACTCGAGCGCGGCCTCGGACGACGCCCGGTGCAACTCGCGCTCCCCGGCAGCTGCGCCTATCCCGTTCTCGCTGATCTCGCCGATGACCCGCATTTCCACGGCACGGTCATTTGCAGCATCGTGCCCCGGATGTTCTTTGTGCCCGGCGGCCCGCTGATCGAGACATCCGAGAAAGCCGTGCGTCGCTATCACGGTCAAACGTGGGCGCAACGCGCGAGCCATCATCTCTCGATGCCGCTGGAAGAAAGTTTCGCCTTTCTGAAACAGCACGACCTCGCGCTCGGTGAGTTGCTGAAAGACATCCCGTTCCCGGACCGCGCGAACGCGCAGGTCCCGCCGCGCCCTCCCCCTTACTTTGCCTCGATCGACCGCGAACGCCGCGCCCGCATGGTCGAGCAATGCGCCCAGCCTGGTCCGCTCCAGGAGAAAGTGAAGAAGCGCTGGGCCCGGCTCTTCACCCCACCGCCGCCGCCGAGCTTCATCCCGCCAGAAGTTTTCGCCGCGAAAGCGCGTGAAGCCGTCGAAGCGCGTTACCGCAATACCAAAACGGCCGTCGATAAACTCCGTGCGCGCGGCGGCAAGATCGTGTTCGTGCGTTTCCCGCTCAGCGGCGAGCTGAAGGAGTATGAAGACAAAGCCACCCCTCGCGCGCAAACCTGGGAACCGCTCCTCCAGCAAACCGGCGCGCCCGGCATTTACTTCGAAGACTTCCCCGAGCTAGCGAGCTTCACCTGCCCCGAGTGGTCGCACCTCTCCGCGGGCGATTCCGTGGAATTCACAAAGCGTCTCGTCCCGCATCTGCGTGCGGCGCTCGGCAGCGACTCCGTAGCTGGCCAGTAGCCGCTGCGCCTGTGAGTCGTCGGAAAGCATCTCTTTCGCCGCGCGCCGCGCCGGTTTTTCCGAGCGTGCCGGCCTTGAATCCGGCTTGCGAATTTCACCACTCCCTCGCTAGCATTTGGGCTATCTCGATGAAGGCGCTCTATCTCTTTCGAATCGTCATCGCGGGAGTTGCTTGTCTCGGTTCTTCGCTCGCTGCTGCCGAGGAACCTTTCTACGACGGCCTCGGTTCCTACACTCGTAAAGTCACCACGCGGTCTCCGAAAGCGCAGCGCTACTTCAACCAGGGTCTCGCTTTTCTTCACGGCTTTAATCACAGCGCGGCCATCCGTTCATTTCAGCAAGCGGCACAGCTCGATCCCAAATGTGCGATGGCGCATTGGGCGATCGCCCTCGCTGCCGGTCCGCACATCAACTACCCGCTCGTTCCGCCACCCATGGCCGAGCTCGCCTGGAAGGAATTAACCCTCGCCCAGCAACACTCTGGCAAAGCTTCGCCGGTCGAGCGCGCCCTGATCGACGCACTCGGTCATCGTTACGCAAATCCGCAGCCGGAAGATCGCGCTCCGCTCGACCAGGCCTACGCGGACGTCATGCGCGAAGTCTGGAAAGCGCATCCGCACGATGCCGATGTCGGGGTGCTCTTCGCCGAGGCGATGATGGACCTGGCCCCGTGGAATCAATGGACGCTCGATGGTCAGCCCAATCCCGGCACGGAAGAGATCATCGCCACGCTCGATTCCGTATTAAAAATTAATCCGAAGCATCCTTTCGCGAACCATCTCTACATTCACGCGGTCGAAGCTTCGCCGCATCCCGAGCGCGCTGACGTTGCCGCCGAACGCCTGCGGAATTTGCAGCCCGGCCTGGCGCACAATGTGCATATGCCATCGCACATCGATATCCGGCGCGGCCGCTGGCAAAAAGCGATCGACACCAATGCGAAAGCGGTCGAGGACGACCGCCGTTATCGCAAAACACTCGGCGACAAACCCGCCGGCCTGATTCCGGTTTATGCGGCACATAACCAGCACATGCTCGCCTATGCCGCGCTCATGACCGGCCAGAGCAAACTCGCGTTGAAATACATTCGCGAGATGGTGGCCGATCTGCCGCCGCAGTTTGTAAAGGAAAACGCCGTCATGATCGAGAGCGCGATCGCCTTACCGCTTGAAATCATGATGCGCTTCGGTCGCTGGGATGACATCCTGGCCGAGCCAGAAAATTATCCAGATTACATGCAGTTCACGCGCGCCTTCCATCACGCGGCGCGCGCCATCGCATTCAGCGCGAAGGGCAATGTCGAGGCCGCGCGGACCGAGCAGGCTATCTTTCGCGAGCGCGCGCTAAGCGTCCCCAAAGAAACCGGTCTCGGCAACAACACCGCGGAAACGGTCCTTCCCCTCGTCACGCAAATGATGGACGGCGAAATCCTGATCGCCGAGGGCAAGGTCGACGAAGGTCTCGAACAATTACGCTCGGCTCTCAAATTGGAAGATTCGCTCCGCTACGACGAGCCGCCGTCGTGGATGATTCCAATCCGCCACTCGTTAGGCGCAAACCTGATGAGGGCCGGTCGTTTTGCTGAAGCCGAGCAGATCTATCGTGAAGATCTCGCGCGCCTGCCGGAAAACGGCTGGTCGCTCTACGGCCTCGCCGAAAGTTTGCGCGCGCAGAAAAGAAAAGAAGCGATTGCCGCAAAAGCGCGTTTCGAAAAAGCGTGGACCAAGGCGGATCTGAAGATCAACAGCTCCTGTCTCTGCCGGCCCGACGCGTGAAAAGCGAAGCCAGCTCTCAGAACATGCGGCTTAAAAATCGTTAGCCGTCTGTAACAGGTCAGAACGCCAACGGCGTTCCATCATTCAGCCCAGGGTTGCGCGCCCTCCGGCGCGCTACCCTGGGATGCACGAAACAAACCACAACTGCCGTCGCGATTCTCGGAGACGGCTGGCAATCGGGTAGGAATGCTCGCGCTCGTCCGGCGGCGCGGCCGTTCCAGCCAGAGAGCGAGGAGCTCATGGGCCGGGGTGACCGCGGCGAAAAAGATAATCAGGAGCGCGACCTGCAAGGCAGGATTCCAAGACCCGATCCGCCACCAGCTGATCAATGCATAGACGGCGATGGTGGGCACGAGCAGCGGCAACGAGCCTGCGTTGAGCCCGATGATCCTCTTCACCTGCGCCCAACCTCCCCCGGCGTTCCGCAAATCAATTTGCCGCAGGCTGTGCCAGCATAAAAAATAAGCTCCGACCCCGAACACCGGGTCGAGGACAACAAACGCCACACCGAGCGCTGCGAGCTCAACCAGTTCGCGCCGCAGTGTGCGGTTTTGCCCCTGCCAGAGGAGCAAGAAAACTCCCGCGCACGCCAGCACGACCGCGCCGCCCGCGACCCATCCCGCTCCCTGAACGATGCGAGACCACACGGCCAAATTCAGCGGCTCCCGGCCTAGCAGCCCGAGCCAGTTATCCACCAGCTCGACCACGTCCGCAGGATGGAGCGCAATTGGAGCGCTGATAATAAAGAGCCCGCGCACCAGACCACGGAACTTCCGTTGCCGCGTCCCGTGGCGGTCTTCGCGGCCAAAGTGCCAGGCGGAAAGAAATGCGAAAGCCAGCAGCGCCGCCGATGGAGCCACCACGATGGCAAGAGTCGCCAATGCCAGAATCAGAAGATAGGGAAGGAAACGGGGAAGCGCACGGAGCAGACTGCGCGCGCCGATCGCGCGGGCGAAGAGGTCGAGATCAGCCGCGCCATGCGGCATCCCAAGCACGAAAAAAGAAATCAAGAACGGCCAGGACGAGAACTGTTTCGAGAAGCGAAAAAGCCACGCATCGATCGCCGCGAGAAGAATGAGCAGCCCTGGCGCAACGAGCCACGATGCAGTGGCAGATCTGCCGCGAATCGTCTTGCTAGATCGATTCATGAGGAACAGAGGGGGCGGCCCTCATCGACCCGCCCCCTCCTTTAGAAACAACAGTGCCTCAGGCGGTCGCCGTCCGAGCGGAGCCACCGAGAGCATCAAGGTCGCTCATCGCCTTGATGCCACCGTAAACGACAAGGCCGAAGCCGACCTTATTGATCACATCGGCAATGTTGTAAAAAATCTCGCGGAGATCGCCGCCCGTGGCTCCGGAAAGAGCCATCAGGAAGCCGATCGGGTAGATCGCCCAGCCAACGAGAATGAACAGACGCATCGTGCGCAACGCTGCCGCGATAGGCGCCGGCGCAGCGCTAATCGAACTGCCCATCGTCACGAAAAGAGTCGTGACGATCGCGAGCTCAAACGCGCAAGCGACGAGAAAAAACGTCCACCACATCGTGCTACCGATCGCGGAAACTTCCGCGATGTAAGCCGTCACGATCATGGCCACGTCCAGCACGATCAGCGGAAGGAGGAAACGGCGGCCGCCACCTTTATTAAGCCCGAGCATGAGCGGGAAATCGACCAGCAGCAGCGGGGTCGTAATGATCCAATCGATGTAACGATAGGAAGTCGGGAAATTGCCCGACGCATAAATTCCAGCCATGCGGAAGTAGTGAAAGCACGCCACTGCTGTCACGATGCCCGCGACGGTGAGCGCGCTACGATAGCGGGGCAGCACGTTGTTTTTCTCCAGCCAGAAAAACGCCGTGCCGCAACCCATGGCGACCGTTCCAATCCAAAAAAGGTATTGGGTGATCGCCGTAGTGGAAAGGCCTCCTTGGACGGAAGCCGCTAGGATGATGTCGTTCATATTTAGGTTTGTTGATTAAGCGAGAGCCACTAAATGGCTCCGTCAAACCATACGCACCCCAGCCTTTGTCGGATGACAGGATTTGTTTATCTTTTGTCTAATTTTCCCAAATGCCCATCGAGCATGAATTTCCAAGCGATCGGGGCACTTTCGGGCACGATTTGGTAGGGTAATTCCTTGCGAAACAACTCTTCTCGCCTGCCGTATATCGGGAGTGCGCGCAAGAGTTTCGAGGATCATAGCGCCAAACTCTCTTGCTTCGGAGCCGACACCGCAGCTGTAACTCCGCCGAATTTGTTTACCAGCTCATCCAATTTAGCCACGTAGTAATCCACATTTTCATCGCGCACTTGCGGGTCGTAGTCGCTGACCAGCTTAGCGGCTTCGTAGGCGGCTACCTTTTTTGGTGTCGCTTTAATATAGTAGCTGATCTGGTCGCCAGGCTTGTAGGCTCTGCCACTGGCAAGGGCGAGTTCGTAGGCGGCGGCGCGGTTGCGGCCACCCGCCCCGATCTTAGCGCGGTACTTGTCTAACGAATCCTGGAGTGTGTCGGTTTTCATGAGCAGGTCGATCGGCATTGCGCCGCCGCGGATGCGTTTTTCGAAATCGTCGCGCAGACTCGGGATAGCTTCCGGTTTGCCCTGCATTTGGAGTTTGATGATCTCTTCGAGGAAGAGGCGCTGGAATTTCTCCAGGCCGCGAGATTTCAACGCTCCGCCTTTCATGATGACTTCGCCGCCGCGGGTGAGGAGTGCGTAGTTCTTCGCCTTGTAGCTGAACATGGCTTCGAATTGTTCATCGAGTTCGACTTCAATGCCTGGCGGGAGTTCTTTGGCGAGTTCGCTGCGGAGCTGCTCGGGCGCAGAGTTCGCCGGCGGGACGAAGTAGATGCCGTCGGTGTCGACTTCGATGACTTGCGCGCCGTGAGCGTTAAGCCAGTCGATCATCTTTTTGAGCAGGTCGCGGCCGATCTGCGTAACACGCGCGGCCGCCTCGAAATCCGCAAAATGTCCCTGCGCGAAGCCGAGGTAACCGTAGAAGCTGTTAATCAGAATCTTGAAGGTATTTTGCAGCGCGTGGAAATGTCGCTCCTTCGCCTTGTCCTGCTCAGCGCGCATACTCGCCTTGGCTTTAAGTCGGAAGGTGCGGAGATCGGTCAGAAGATGCCGGAAGATCTGAAGCTGGTCGGTAACCGGGAAGCAATCGAACTGCAACATGACGGATGGATAGAGCGAAGCGATGTCGCAATGCCAGACGTTGCGCGCGATGCCGGTGAAGAAGATATCGGTGTAACCACCCTCGAACCCGCGACTCATGGGTAATTCGGGAATGCTATGACGCTGCCGCAAGTATTCGCGCAGGAAGAGCGCATTGATCCGAGTAGCGTTGCCGCGCACGATCACATCCTGGTAGTTGTAGGGAAATATCTGGGCCTGGACGAAGTAGCTTGGGCTCAGTAGTTCGGCGACCGCTCGAGTCTCGCGCACGGCGCAGGTGGCCCGTTTTTGGAAGCGATCACTATTCGTTAGGTATTCGCGTTGGAGTTCTTTACCTGTTAACGACGAGAATTCCGCGCTGTCACAGAAACCGAAATGCTGGGCGACGTCGGCGCGTTCGAAACCGGCGAGGGTTCGCATTCCGACGTCGTAAAATTGCGCCAGCAGAAAGGTATCGACGAAGTGCCGGCCATCGACGGTGAACTTAGGGTAATCGATCGTCTTCTCCGCGATCTGAAGCCGCGATGGACGCGAACGCAGGAACCCTCCATTGCGTCCCCAATCGAGCTTCACTTTCGCTTTCCGCGCCCGCGCGACAAGATACGGCAGATCGAATCGGAAAAGATCGTGACCTTCGATCACGTCCGGGTCGCGCTCTTTGATAATTGCGGTGAGCCGTTTGAGCGCGGCCTGTTCCGATTCATCGGTCATCGCGGCATCAACTACGATTAACTCTTCCCATCCGCTGTTATCTGAAAGCGCAATGCTCGCGATGTGATTCTGGGATGCTTCGGCGAGATCGCCTTCACCGGACAATGCGATCACTTCTAGCTGCAGGCGCTTCAATTCAGGCAGAGCCATTCCCTTGAAAAGTGTCCGGCCCGTCGCACTGAGATAATGCTGCACCGGGTCACTCAGCGCGAAGAAGCTGCGGCCAGCGTTCTTCAGACCATTGCGCAATGCGATCAGTTCCTTCCAGCTATCGACCATGATGAGCCAGCCGTAACGCAAATCGCCGGCAAGTTTCTCCGCGTTTTCCATTCCAAGATCGGCGACATCGCCATCCGCCCAGACAAATGGATGAAATGCCTCGATGTCGACCGATGTGCCCCCCTCTTTGTCGCGGCGATAAACGCGCACCGTGCCGGTGTCACCCATCTCGATGGCTACGATTCCCGGTGTCGGGTCCGCGCCGAAGAGCAGCCTGTTTTCCTCAAATGCCATGCCTGCAGCAACTACGCAGCGGGGCGAGTTGAATCAAGGATAACGGCCACGACGGAGCGCCGACGCTCGAGCGCGGCGAACAAATTCACAGTCAATACTCCTTCGACGCACGTTGTTCAGATATGAAACCCACTAAGAAAATCCGTGCGCTGGCGGCTCTAGCAGTCGCCATTGCCCTTTCACCCGCAGCCTTGCTGGCACAAGCTTCACCTGCTACTTCGACCGATACGACGACATCTTCGGCGTCAACTTCGGAGTCGCCCGCAACTGGCACAGACACGACGTCGACCACCTCAACCAACACCACGCCGTCTGCCCCCAAAGCGGCCACCACGGTGTCGAACGATCGCGAAGACTCCGAGGAACATCATGACTACGGATGGATCGGTCTTCTGGGATTACTCGGGTTGGCGGGCTTACTGCGAAAGAGCCCGGCCGTTCATACCCATGACACAGTCGTCACTCGCACTGACGATAGTCTCTAGTCTACTCCGTCTCTTGGGAGGAGCCGCCAGCAAGATGGTGCTGGCGCTCCCGCCTGGACGGTGTTCGGTCCTATTTTAACGTCTGGGCTCCAGCCGCGAACGAGCCGGGTGACAAACGGTCATCTGAGGCTGTAAGCTTTGCCATGAACGTTCGTCTTCTCGTCTCCTTGCCCATTTTCTATG
This sequence comes from Chthoniobacterales bacterium, assembly GCA_038323965.1. Classification (GTDB taxonomy): domain Bacteria; phylum Verrucomicrobiota; class Verrucomicrobiia; order Chthoniobacterales; family UBA10450; genus JBBQHM01. Next base: position 33,918 of record JBBQHM010000002.1, read on the forward strand.
CGCTGTCGGCATTCGCGCAGCAGACGCCACAGCAAATCGCCGACGCCGAGCTGCCGTCGCTCCTCACGATTTATAAAGATCTGCACGCGCATCCCGAGCTGTCGGGGCACGAGGAGAAATCTGCCGCGCTGGTCGCGAAGGAGTTGAAGGCGCTCGGCTGCGAAGTGACGGAGAAGGTTGGGAAATATGAACGGCCGAACCTTACTCCCTTCGGCGTGGTCGGCGTGATGAAGAATGGCGAGGGACCAGTGGTGCTCTTGCGTACCGATCTGGATGCATTGCCCGTGACAGAAGAAACGGGTCTGCCTTATGCCAGCAAAGACACCGCGCCGAATGACGAGGGCAAGCAAGTCGGAGTGATGCAGGCCTGTGGACATGACATTCATATGTCGACGTTCATCGGCGAGCGCGCGATGTTGAAAGACGGCCTCTACACGCGCTGGCCGAAGCCGCAGTTCGCGCTCGGTTTTCACGACAACGCGCAGCTCGAAACCGGCAAACTCGGCATCACCGCGGGCTACACTTATGCGAGCACCGATTCGATTGATGTAACCGTGCGCGGGATCAGCGGTCACGGCGCCTATCCGCATCGGACGAAAGACCCAATTGTTCTTTCGGCAGAGATCGTAAACGCGTGGCAGACGATCGCTTCGCGCGTGAACAACCCGCTCGATCCGATCGTCGTGACCGTAGGCTCAATCCACGGCGGCACGAAGCACAACATCATCCCGGAAGACGTGCAGATGCAGCTCACGCTCCGGACTTACAAAGAGGAGGTGCGCAGCCGCGCCATCGCTGCCATCGAGCGGATCGCGAAAGGTTGCGCGATCGCCGCGGGAGTGCCCGAGGATCGCATGCCGACGGTGAAGGTGCGCGAAGATCAGCACACGCTTGCGACCTACAACAATCCCGAGCTGATGAAGCGACTCGTCGCGGTGTGGAGAAAAGCGCTCGGAGATGCTGCGATTGAAATGGTCGACCCGACGATGGGCGGTGAAGACTTTTCTGAATTCAGCCTGCCGGATCACTCGATACCCGCGGTGGATATCCATGTCGGCGCAGTAGCGGCGGAAAAGGTAGCGGAGTCGAAGAAGCCCGACGCGGCGCCATTGCCGAGCCTGCACTCGAGCAAGTTCGCGCCTGTGCCCGAGCCGACCATCCGCACCGGTATGGTCGCGATGACAAGCGCCGTCATCGATCTGCTCAAGAAGTGAGCAGTTACTCGATGATATTCATGTAGCGCGTCGCCCCAATCGACTGAAACTGACCGCTTGAAAGGGAGCCGTCATCGAACATTTTATCGATCGCGCTCATCTCGGTGAAGCTCGCATCCGGGTCGACCACAGAAACGCCGGCCTTGAAGGCGAAAACCCGGTAGTCCCAATCCCACTGGCCCCCGATGGGCGTGGCCGCAGTCCAATCAAGTGTAGGACCAAAGTAGGTGTCCATCTCGGGTGGTAGAACGCCGCGATTCACATCCGGCGGGTAGGCGCCAGCGTGCTCGATCGCATAAGTTTCGAAGGCAGAAGTCGCTACTCGCATCGCGTTGATGAACTTGGTGTCACGTGATCGCTGGCGCGCGCGCAGGAAAGAAGGCAAAGCCAGGATGGCCAGCAGTGCGATGATCGATACCACAATCATGATTTCCACGAGGGTAAATCCGCGCTCTTTCGTGGTTCGCACAGGCATAGTAAGCACCACGAACGGTGCCATTCACCCGCCTGGCTATTTCACGCGCACATTTTTGCGCAGGAACGTAGGAACATCCAGATCCTGACCCTCGACGATCGTTGGCTCACTTTTTTCAAAACGACCGCGCGTGACCGGCTCGAACTGCATCACCTCCTGCTTCGCCGCGCCAAACTTTTCCCGTTTCGGTTTTTCCGGGACCGGCAGAGAATGGGGCGAAGGATAGCCCGGCGCCGGGCTAAGCGGTCGAAGCTCTTTCGCCACCGGCTTCTGTTTTGGCAGGATGACTCGCTGCCGCGGTGGTGCTTTCAACACTGGTACTTCAACTTTAGGAACGTCGTCAACGATTGGAACATCTGCTGCCGGCATCAGGTTAAATTCCTCTGGAACAACCGCTTCCTCCGTCGCATGCGAATCGACGACGACTTCCGGTTCCGCCGTGGAGGCGGGTTCGACTTCCTCAGGTTCTACGCTCACCACTGCGCTCTCCGGCGGTTGCGGCTCTGCGACCGGAGCGGGCGGTGAGAATTGTTGCTGGACGAGCAAGTCGTCCTCCGTGGCGATAGAGCTGATCAAAGTAACGCTCAGCCGATTGCCCATTCGTCCATCCACCGCCGTACCAAATAAAATTTGAGTACGATCTCCAACGTGTTTTCCTAGTTCCCGCATCAGGATCTCCACCTCGGATAACGTCATGCCCGGACCACCTGCTACTTGAACCAGAAGGTTCGACGCATCCGCCAGCATACGACCACGATCCATCAAAGGGTTCTTAAGTGCGCGGGCCAGCGCGTCATGCGCTCGATTATCGGAATCAGCTTCCCCGAATCCAAAGAGGCATCGGCCGCTACTACTCCGGAGCGCCGAGAGCAGGTCGTCGAAGCCGATACGAATGATCCCCGGTCTTTGAATAAGGTTTACGATGGCGCGCACACTTTGACTGATCGTCATGTCGCCAACCGCAAACGCCTGATGAATACCCGCCTTGGGCGCGACGATATCGCCCATCCTGTCATTCTCGAAACAGACGACGGCGTCGGCGATCTGATTCAGTCGCGCTAACGAGTCCTGGGCCTGCTGCATTCGTCGTTTCCCTTCGAAAGTGAAGGGTAACGTCGCGAAGACGATGACTAGTCCGCCGTGTTCACGTGCGATTTGAGCGGCGACCGGCGCAGCGCCAGAGCCCGTCCCACCGCCAAGACCAGCACAGACGAAAATCATGCGAGCGTCGGTGAGAGCACGACGAATCTCTTCGCTCGATTCCTGGGCGGCTTGCGCACCCATTTCCGGATCGCCACCCGTCCCCAGCCCGCGGGTGAGGGTGCGACCGAGTTGCACTTTGGCCGACGCGACCGACGCAGCCAGGGACTGCACGTCGGTGTTCACCGCGATAAGATCGGACTTGTCGAAGCCATCGAGGACCATCCGATCAAGCACGTTGGAGCCTCCACCGCCAACGCCGATAATTCGGATTGGAATCAAGTCATCCTCACGCTCAGGCAAACTGTAGTTGCGACTTAGTTGGATCATGGTTTGTCTCCGCAGGTCACCGCATGCCGGGAATGAACCGGCCAAAGATCTTTCGTATCCCGCTACGCTGTGGGCGATCGCTTTGCACCGCCTGCGCGTACTTAATCAGGCCTATAGCGGTAGAGTACTGAGGATTCTCCGCGGCCGAAGTAATGCCCGAAATAGTCTGGGCGTGTCCTACTCGCGCAGGAATGTCAAAGACCTCTTCCGCCAGATGGTCGATACCATTCAAGAGACTACAACCGCCGGTGATGAATATCCCTTCACCAATGTAGTTAATAAAGGCTTCTTCCTCGAGTTGACGTCGGAGCAGCTCGAATGTCTCACGCACCCGCAAGTTAATGATCGTATTCAGGGTTTCGCGTTCGATTTCTTTGCCAGCAAAGCCGGAATCATCCTTCAGCAGCACCGTCTCGCCTGGCAGGGAATTACCCAGGATCACACCACCTTCTTCTATCTTCAGTTTCTCTGCGCGGGTCATTGGTATGCGCAAACCCATCGAGATATCGTTAGTAATGTGGTCGCCACCCACGGCGAGACATCCGCTCTGTTTCACAGCACCATCAACGTAAAGAATGTAGTCCGTGGTTCCTCCGCCCATATCGATAACGAGGCAGCCAAGGTTCTTCTGGTGCTGAGTAACCACCACCTGAGCCGACGCCAAAGGGCCAAAAACAACATCTTCTACTTCGAGCGGCAACTCCTTGATACAGCGAATAGTGTTCTGGATACGCGTTCTTACCCCATGGATAATATGGAAGTCGGCCTCAAGTTTATTTCCAAGCATTCCTACCGGACTCAGGACGCCATCCTGCCCGTCAACGTGATAGTGCTGAATGATCGAATGGAGAAACGCGTTCGGGGCCGGCACGCTCACTTCGCGTGCGTTCACCTTCACATCCTCGATGTCCTGATCGTCGATCTCGTCCCGATCCTCCGGGAGGATGACGCAGCCGCGATTATTAAAACTTTGGATATGAGAACCTGCGACGCTGACGAAGACGCTTCGAATCATCACGTCGCTCTTTTGCTCCGCGTCTACCACCGCCTCGTGCACACACTTCATCGCGGTTTCGAAATCGACGATCTCGCCTTTGCGCACTCCGCGTGACGGCGCCTGGCCCACTCCAAGTATCTTCGTCGTTCCATCGGGACGGCTCTCCCCGACGACGACGCAGATCTTTGAAGTCCCAATTTCTAATCCTACCATCAAGTCTCCTGCCGACATCTCGTTAGTCTTTTTTTTCCTTCTGGGTTGGTGAAGGACGGCCCGCCGCAAACGGCTGGAGTCCAGATTGCTGTTTTGTTGTTCCGCCTGCGCCATTGCGAGGCGCGACTTTGCTATCCGCCGTCGTCACCGGAATCGCGCGCATAATCCGCGGCTGCTCCGCCGGATCGATGGTGTCGTTAATCACTTCGGAAGCGGGCTGCGTAAAAGTTACCGGAATGTTCCGCTGCACCAGCAGATTGACCGTGGATAACTCGCGCTTGGAGTCATCCGACCAGACGAGAAATTGCTCAAGTCGCTGTAGTTGGCCCTCAATGTTCTCGAAGCTGAAAGTGACCCTGGTGTGATTCTTATCTGTCACGATGAGGCAATACCCTTTAGAGACATCAATCTCGCGCACTTGAAACCGGGTCTGCATGAAGCTTCGCGTGCTCAGACGCAGCAAATCGAGCGCAGCTTTGGCTTCGAAAGATTCGATCGCCTTGCCGGCTTCCAACGGTTCACTCGCGCAACCGGTTATGAGCGGAAGACCGAGGTACTCCGGCACCAGCTTTTTCTCTTTCATCAAGACGCCGCGCGCATCGACCAGGAACGCTGACTCAGAGGCGAAGACGTCAGCGAGTTCTTTGTCGCTCGTGATCCAGGCGATCGGTTTCCGCTCGGTGATTTGAACATCAATCTCGTTAGGAAGCTTCCGCACAATTTGCACATCATCGACCTGCGGAAGTTGTTGCAGAAGGTCGTGCGTCTGCGCGAGGTTAATTTGAAAGATGTTTTCACCTTCAACCAGACCGGCGGCGGTAATAACCTGATCACGCTGCAGCGTGCCATCGGATCGAACCTCAATTTTCGTTAGCTGGTAGTCAGGGTTATCGAAGACGAATCGCCGGATTCCGACTTGAACTCCCACGTAGATACCTGTGCCAATGGCGAGGGCCAGTATCACTTTCGATACGATGACTAACACGCGTCGATTGCGATGTTGCGTGGCCTTTTGCGACCTTACTTTGACATCGAGCAAATGCTGTTGCCGGCGTTGCCGTACATTCGACACGCGCTGATTGCGCGGGCGGGCTTTTCGCTGGGCCATTCTCATGGCAAGCCTCCTAACCTGCGCGCGCGCGATAACGCTATGATGCGAAGACAGAGCTCTGGATAAGTGATCCCAGCGACGCCGGCGGCTTCCGGCAACAAGCTTGTCTCTGTCATTCCGGGAATGGTGTTTACCTCGAGAACCGTAGGTGCTCCTTTTTCCGGCAGGATGACATCCACGCGTGAGTAAACCTCGAGTCCCAGGGCCTCATGCGCACGCCAAGCGAGTTGCTGGATGGAGGAGGTTTCGTCCGCTGAAAGTTTGGCCGGACAAACGTGTTGCGCTCCTCCACCCGCTCCCGGGTTCAGGAACGGATACTTGTTCGCGAAATCGTAGAAGCCGCCTTCCGGCGGAATAATTTCGATGATAGGGAGTGCCTGATCGCCCAGGATTCCGATAGTAAGCTCGCGACCAGGCACAAACTTCTCGATTAATAATTCGTCGTCGAATTTGCCGGCCTCGCGCAGCGAGTTCTCTACTTCCTCCGCTTTTTTGACGATGTAGATCCCCACCGTCGAGCCTTGTCGCGGGGCCTTGACCACGAACGGCACCTCCATCTTTGGACGATCACCGGCTCGCACTACTTCCCACTCCGGAGTAGCAACTTTGCATTTCCCGAAGAGTTTCTTTGATAGGATTTTATCAAATGCGATCCGGCTTCTCTCCGCATTCTCACCCGTGTAACTAACTCCCCGCGACTCCAGAATCGTCTGCACCTGGCCATCTTCACCAAAGGTTCCGTGCAACGCGATGAAGGCCAGCTCTGTCTCCGCGGGCATCTCGAAGTTCTCGTCCCTCACATCGACCTCACTGACTTCGGCTCCGGATGAACGCAAAGCCTTCGCCACGCCGCGCCCGGTCGCAAAAGAGACGTCGCGCTCCGATCCGGGTCCGCCCATTAATACTGCGATGTGCCGTGGAATCTGCGCGCTCATGCCGCTTCCCCCACGATTTGCACTTCCGTCTCCAGCTCGATACCGCGCTGCTCGCGAGCCGTGGTCTTGACCTGCTCGATCAAGGCCACCATATCGGCCGCGGAAGCGCCGCCATCGTTCACGATAAAGTTGCCGTGAACTTCCGAGACCCGGGCTTTTCCTATGGTCGCGTTTTTCAATCCAAGCTCCTCCACCAGCTGGCCGGCCGGACAGGCATCGGGATTCTTGAAAATGCAGCCGGCACTCGATGCTGCTGGTTGGGAAGTTCTCCGCTTCAGCTGCGACTCCTGCAGCTTTCGCAGAATCTCGGCGCGGTCGCCCGGGACGCCGCGGAAAGTCGCCGCAACCGCATAGTTGGTTTTTAGCGCTGGGACATTGCGATAGAAAATCTCCATCTCTCCCGGCGTTTTCGTATGCGCGTTCCCTCGCTCATCGAGGAATCGGATGCTCGCCACATTGTCGAAAGTCTGCGCTCCCATCGCGCCGGCATTCATGCGCAACGCGCCACCCACTTCACCGGGAATTCCCTCCATCCACTCCAGGCCGGCGATTCCAGCATCACGTCCGGCATAGGCGATTTGTTTAAGTTTTGCGCCGACGCCCGCCGTGATCTCGCCGTTTTTGGATTCGATGCGTTCGAACTCGCCGCCGCTCGGATGAACCACGACACCGCGAATTCCGCCATCCCGCACGAGCAAATTTGAGCCGCGACCGATGACGAACAGCGGCAGATTTTCTTCGCGGCAGAAACGGATGAGCTCGGCAAAAATGCTTTCCGTCGTCGGCTCGATCCAGAATTGGGCGGGACCGCCCACCCGCAGGGTCGTGTGTTTCGCGAGAGGTTCGTAAAGTTTAACGTCGCCTTGTTCACCGACAACTCCCTTTAACTTTTCGGCGATGACGAGATCAGCTGCGAGCGCGGCGAGTTGTTCGTGGATATTTCCCGCGCCCAGACTCACTACGAGATCGCCGGTTGCGAGCATATTGCCAATGTCCCAATGCACCCGTTTGCGCTCGGGCTGATAAGTAACGCCGCGATGTCCGTGCTGCGCGATCGCGTCCGCCACGGTCTGGCCGCTGATGCCCGGAATCGGTTGCTCGCTTGCTGGATAAACATCGGTAATGACGACGCGATCCGCGTCATCGAAGGCCGAGCCGAATTCATGACGGAGCGCCTGCGTGCGCGAATAGCGATGCGGTTGAAACAGCGTGAGCAAACGCCGGCGACCCGCGGACTTTGCCGTGGCGAGCGTCGCGCGAATCTCCGTCGGGTGATGCGCGTAATCGTCAACCAGCAAAAAACGTTCGCTCGAATATTTGATCTCGAAGCGCCGACGCGCGTGCTGGAAGCGCCCCAACGCCTTCGCGATTATTTCGAAGGGAACTCCCAGCTCGCTCGCAATCGCGATCACGCCAATCGAGTTTTGCACGTTGTGACGCCCGGGCACATTCAGCGTGAGTTCTCCCAGTTGTTCGCCGTGCTTGTAGACGCAGTAGGTCGACGCGAAATCCTTAAGGTCGATGTTGGCTCCGCGGTAATCTGCGGCTTCCGAGAATCCGTATGAAACCGAGCGCGGGCGGACGCCGCAAATACGGGAAGCATTCAAGTCGTCGGCATTGTAAAAAACGGTGCCGCTGGTTTGATCGAGCAGCTGATTAAAAACCACTTCGATGGCCGCGAGATCCTTATAAAAATCGAGGTGTTCCTCTTCGATATTCAGGATGAGAGCGTGCTCGGGGCTGTAGCAGCGCAGCGTCCCATCGCTTTCGTCGCCTTCCGCCACAAAGTATTCCCCGCGTGAATCCCAGTGCGCATTCGTCCCGAGGATCGGAATCTCGGCGCCGACATAGTGCGATGGATTCAACCCTCCATCGCGTAACGCGTGCGCTGTCATCGCCGAAGTCGTCGTTTTGCCGTGCATCCCTGCGATGACGATTCCACGCTTGCCGCTCATCACCGCCGCCAGCGCTTCCGCGCGGCGCGCCACGTGAATACCGTGCGAGCGCGCTGCCCTTAGCGTCGGGTTGTCGTCGCGAATCGCGGAAGAATAAACGACAAGCTCGGCGTTCTGCCCGTCTTCCGCGCGATGCTGCAAATGAAATTCGAGCCCTCGTTGTTTGAGACGCTCCACTTCCTGCGTGCTCACCTTGTCTGAACCGCTGACCTGATGACCGAGTTCCAGCAGCAGCGTAGCGATGCCGCTCATTCCGCTCCCGGCCACACCGATCAGATGGACGTGATGACGTTCGCGCGCGAGAAACTGCGTCAGGTCGAAATCGCTGGCGGTCGTCATGGCGCGAGCGCGTATCGTTCCATGGTTTCCGCCACGCGTAACGCCGCGTCGCCCGGTTCCAGCCCGAAAGCGTTTTCGCCCATCGTTTGTAAGAGTGAGCTATTGCCGATGAGCTCCCTGATCCGGCGCGCGAGCACATCGCCCGTGATCTCAGATTCCTTTAGAATAATTGCGGCATTCGCCGCCGCAAAAATCTCCGCGTTGCGCGACTGATGATCGTCCGCCGCATACGGGAACGGGACCAGAATCGCCGGCAGGGAAAAAGCCGCGAGTTCGGCAAGGCTGGCTGCACCCGATCGCGCGATCGCGAAGTCGGCAGCGCTGTAAAGTTCCTCCATGCGATGATGAAATCCGGCGACAAGCGCGGGCACATTCGCGCGTCGATAGTTATCGGCGACAAGGCGTTCGTCGCGCGTCCCGGAAAGGTGAATGATCTGGATCGGCACGTCGGTCAAAGCCGGCAGACTTCGAATCATCGCCTGGTTGATCCCAGTCGCGCCCTGGCTGCCGCCCATCACCAGCAACGTCGCCAGGTCGGGACGAAGCCCGAGCTTTTCGCGAGCGGCCTGCTTTTCCATTCGCTTCAATTCATTGCGAATCGGCGTGCCGGTAATTTCCGTCGGCACACGCGGAAAAAATTGAGCGCATTCCTTGAAACCTAGCAGGACAGCGCGCACAAACCGCGCGGTCATCTTGTTGGCTTTGCCCGGGATCGCGTTCGACTCGTGGATGAACGTGGGAACCCCACGAAATTTTCCGGCAACAATCGGCGCGGTGGAGGTGAACCCACCCATGCCAAGAATTACCTGCGGCTTGAAACTCCGATAAATCGATCGGCAAAGTCCGAGGCTTTGATTGAAGCCACGCGCAAATTTCAGTAACGCCGGCGAGAAAGCCGATGGTAATCCGACGCTGGGAAGCCTCTCGTAGCGCATCTCGGGATGCTCACTTAAGACCAGCGCATCGACGTCTTTTTCCGAGACAAAAAGCATGACCTCATGTCCTCGCGCGCGCAGCACCTCGGCCACCGCGATTCCCGGGAACAAATGCCCACCGGTACCTCCACATGCGATGATCGTGTTCATCAGATGCGCGGCGTAGTGCGCACTCGCAGTGCGGTTTGTTTTTTACTAACCGGATCGAGCACGGCCTGCCGGTAGATGTTGAGCAGGAGCCCGATGCCGAAAAGCGACGCGGCCAGATTGGATCCCCCGTAGCTGATGAACGGGAGCGGGAGACCTTTGTTCGGCAGCAGTGAAGTGGTGACGCCGATATTAACCGCCGCCTGCAAAGCGAGGAGCGAGACGATTCCGCACCCGACCAGCAAGCCGAAACGGTCCTTCGCGTGAAGCGCGATCTGCATGCCGCACACAATGATGACGATGAACAGAAACACGACGAGCAGACTGATGCGCAAGCCAAGTTCCTCGCCAATCATCGGGAAAATAAAATCGGTGTGGGCGTACGGCAGATACATCATTTTCTGGCGTCCATTTCCGAGACCAAGCCCTTCTATCCCGCCGCTGCCCCAGGCAATGAGCGCCTGCATCTGTTGCAGGCCGGCGTCATCCTTGAAGCGTTCCGGATTCATAAACGCCGAGAGCCGCGCCATGCGTTCCGGGATGAATGTCGCAATCCCGATAAGCCCCACCAGCCCGCTCGCGCAAATCCCTCCGAGCAGCAGCAGATTCGTCCCGGCCACGAACATGATCACGAACATGGTGCCGCCAATCAGTGCCGTCGTTCCAAGATCGACTTCAGTAATAATCAGGCCAAGCAGACAACCGACGATCGCCAGCGGGACGGCAAAGCCCCGGAGCAGGCGGCCGCTCTCTTTTTCCCAGCGCGAGAACCAGTGCGCGAGAAAGAAAACAGCGGCGACTTTCGCGAGTTCGGAGGGCTGAAAGGTGAAGGAGCCTGCGCCGATCCACCTACGCGAACCGTTGATCCGATGACCGATGGGCGGGACGAAGCAGAGCGCCAGCACCACCGCCGCGACCGCAAACCAGACCCACCAGGTCCGTTGCCAGAAATGGTAATCCACCATCGCGGTCACGGTGCAAATAAAGAGTCCCACCCCGAGCCACATCGCCTGGCGTTTGATGAAAAAATAAACGTCGCCATGCGCATCGCGCGCGAAGGCGCTCGTACTAAAGAGCATCACGATGCCGATCACCAGCATCAGCAACACTGCGACGAACATGATGTATGCGCTTTTGCGATGCATCAGACGACGCCCCCTCCCACAACCGTCATTCCGAGCGGAGTCGAGGAACCCCGTGACAGCACCATGAGTCTTGCCACGGGGTCCTTCGACTTCGCTGCGCTCCGCTCAGGATGACGGACGTGCGGTTTACCTCCGTTACCCATCGGTTTTCTTTGCCTTCGCTTTTTGCGGAATGATTAACTTTTGGCCGACCTGCAATTTGTGCGGATCATCGATGTGATTGACCGCCAGTAGATCATCGAACGGCACCTTGAATTTCTTCGCGATGATCAAGGGATTATCCCCCTTGGCGACGGTGTAATATTTCAGCGGTTCGGCGCTGCTTTTCCGATCGTCTTTCGCGACGATTTTCTGCGTGCTCTTCGCTTTAGGATCCTCCTTGACGGGCGCGACAAATGGCTGCGGCGCCACCGCGGCTGACGCCTTCGCCGCCGTCGCGATCGCGACCGGCGCCGGCAGATTTCCCTGCCGGCTCTTCATGGCGTTAAACGCGATAATTCCCGCTACCGCGACGATATGAAGCAATAACACGATCAGGAGCGCGCGCGATAACTTCATGTTGGGCTCACCCATCTCCTCGAAGTCTGCGACGTCCGGAACTCCGAGCCGGCGACGCGTGGCCGTCGCCCGCAATTTTTTATGGCGCTTAATTTTTGGAAAACGAAAGGTCGGGAGTTTCATAATTAATCAGGCAAGGCCTGTACCAGTTTGCGAAATTGATCGCCCCGATCCGCGTAACTCTTGAACATGTCGAAGGATGAAGTGCCGGGTGAAAAGAGCACCACCTCGCCCGGCTGAGCGATCGCGCGCGCGCGATCCACGGCATCGGCGAGCGAGCTTGCGACGTCACAGGTCACGACCCCCTGCCAATCGCTGCAAATCCGATCCGCCATCTCGCCGATCAGCACGGCGGCGCGAGTTTTTTCCCGCAGCAGGGTGCGCAGCGGTTGGAAATCGAAACCCTTGTCCTTGCCGCCCGCGATCAGCACAACCGGCTTGCTCTGCGCCTCTAGCGCTTTCTCGACGGCATCGAGGTTCGTTGCCTTGGAATCGTTGATGTAAGTGACGCCGGCGACCTCGCGCACAAATTCGCAACGATGCGGACGCGGCTCGTATCCTTGCAACGCGGCGACCATTTTTTCGAACGGCACGTCACGCGCTACGCCCACTGCGAGCGTGGCCATGAGATTCTCGATGTTGTGCGAGCCGCGCAGTTTCGTGTCGCTCATGCGCAAAACCGCTTCGCCTCGGTAGACGATCGAGCCGGCCGCAAATTGAAAGTCAGCGCGCTCGCTGTACGCACTGAAAGAAATGGGACGGGCCTGCAACGGCGGCAATGATTCCGCGGCGTTGACGATCGCAACATCGGACGACGTCTGGTTTTCGAAAATGCGCAATTTCGCAGCGCGATATTCGCCGAGAGAGGTGTAGCGATCGAGATGGTCGGGCGCGAAATTCAGCCATAATGCAATGGCCGGCCGAAAAGTTTTGATCGTTTCCAGCTGGAAAGAGCTGACCTCGACCGTCAGGACATCGTAGCGATCCTGTTCGCGCACGACGTCGGAAAGCGGCTTGCCGATATTGCCGCACGCGATCGTCCGCTGGCCCACTCCGTTGAGCATTTGCGCGATCAACTCGGTGGTCGTCGTCTTGCCGTTAGTTCCAGTGATGGCGACGACCGGTTTGGTGGCGAAGCGAAAGGCCAGCTCAAGCTCGCCAATCAATTCCGCGGGCTGTGACGAGAAGTTTTTCGCGAGTGCAGAATCGGGATCGATGCCAGGGCTCAGCACCACCAGCTGGTAGGAGCCGCCGTCTTTTTCTGCGGCCGGTCCAGCGATAATCTCGACGTCGTTCTTGCGCAGATTATCAAGGGTGGACTTCAGCAGTTTTTCTTCAGGAGCGCTGTCCAGCACGGTTACGCGTGCTCCTTCACTTTGCAGAAGCAGCGCCGCCGCGCCCCCGCTCAGACCGGCGCCCAGCACCGCGACTTTCGTATTTGCGTAACGCCCGTTCATCGCAGTTTCAGCGTCGCCAATCCAAGCAGCGCGAACATCCCCGATAGAATCCAGAAACGGACGATCACGGTATTTTCCTTCCACCCGCCAAGTTCAAAATGATGATGGAGAGGCGACATCGCGAAGATGCGTTTGCCGGTGAGTTTGAAACTCAGGACCTGCAGGATTACCGACACCGCTTCGATGACAAAAACGCCGCCCACGATTGCAAGCAACAGCTCCTGTTTGCAGCAGATGGCGACGACGCCAATCATTCCGCCGATCGCGAGCGAACCGGTATCACCCATGAAAACTTTCGCGGGATGACAGTTAAACCAAAGAAAGCCCAGTCCCGCGCCCGCCAGCGCCGCACAGATAACGGTCAGTTCGCCGGTGAAGGGATAGAACGGGACCTGCAGATACTCGGCGATCTTATAATTGCCGGCGGCATAGGCGAGCAGCGCGTAGGCAAACGCCACGGTGATGGTGCATCCGATCGCGAGGCCATCGAGTCCATCAGTGAGATTGACGGCGTTGGAAGACCCCACAATGACGATCGCGAAAAAAACGAGTGTGAACCATCCCATGTTGCCGGTAACCGGCGTTTTGAAAAACGGCAGATAGAGTGAACGCGCCTGCACTTCGAGGAGCGGGCTCGTCAGAAAAACAGCGGTGACTCCGGCGGCGAGAAGAATTTGAAAGAGAAGCTTCACGCGTCCGGGCACGCCATCCGACTTTTTCTTGGTGACCTTCAGGTAGTCGTCCACGAACCCAAGGACTCCGAGATAAATCATGCTGCCGAGAACGAGCCAGACGAAGCGGTTATCGGGGCGCGCCCAAAGCACGCTCGAGATGAAAACCGCGGCGATCACGAGCACTCCACCCATGGTGGGCGTTCCTTTTTTTCCGCCGTGAAGCTCAGCCAGATGCCGCACTTCGTCCGCGGTCCGGATTGGCTGCCCGACCTTAAGAGAGATTAGTTTTCGGATAACGAAATTGCCGGCCACAAGGCAGATCGCGAACGCCGTGATCGCCGCCGCCACGGCGCGGAAGGTGACGTAGGAGAAAACATTGAAGCCGCCGAATTGTTCGCTGAGGCGATGCAGGTAGAACATCATCGCGCGTGCACCTCCGTGAGTTGGAGCTTCGCGAATTCTTCGATCACGCGTTCCGTTCCGGCCGAGCGGCTTCCTTTAACGAGAACAAGATCGCCCGGTGCCACCGATTGCGCGAGAAGCTCGCTGGCCGCGCGCACATCTTTCGCGGCGCTGCTTTTCGCCAGTCCGCAGCGGCGCGCCGCCTCAGCGATGGGCGCACTCTTCTCGTCGGTGGTGATCAATTCATCGATCGAAAGTTCGGCCGCAGTCTCGCCCACTTCGCGATGCCCCTGCGCGGATTCGGCACCGAGCTCGCTCATGTGCCCGAGTACAGCGATGCGTCGCCCGGTCGAATCGAGTTCCGCCAGCGTGCGCAGCGCAGCTTTCATCGAGTCAGGATTCGCGTTGTAGCTGTCGTCGATAAATTGCACGCCGCCGATTTCACGCATTTGCAGGCGCGCGCGGGTCAAAGGCGCCCCGTGCAAACCGGCGGCGCATTCCTCGAGTGTCATGGCGTAAACACGGCCCGCCGCAGTCGCGAGCAACGCGTTCTGCACCATGTGCAAACCCGGGACCGGAAGCTGCACGCGCGCACGATGAGAGCGCTCGGAGATGGTGAACTCCGCCCCTTCCGCCGTCTGCGCGATCTCGCTCGCGCGAATCGTTCCGTGGTGAACCCCGGCCAGCATGACGCGCGCTTTGGTGCGTGCTGCAATCGCTTCACTAAACGGATCGTCCGCATTCAAGATCAAATAACCTTCCTCGCTGAGAGCCTCGGCCAGGTCGCCTTTTTCTGCTGCGATCGCTTCGCGCGAACCCATATATTCGATGTGCGCGACGCCGATGTTGGTGATGATCGCGGCGTCCGGCCTGATCAATTTCGCGAGTGCCGCTATTTCGCCACGATGATTCATCCCGATCTCCCAGACCGCGATCTGGTCAGCGCTCGTCGCTTCCAGGATCGTGCGCGGAACGCCAATATGATTATTGAAATTGCCTTCGGTTTTCGTGACCCGGAATCGTCGCGCCAGGACCGATGCCGTGAAGTCTTTCGTGCTCGTCTTGCCGTTGCTTCCGGTGATGCCAATGACGATGAGCGAAAGCGATTTCCGATAATTGGCCGCCAGCTGTTGATAAGCGACCAGCGTGTCGTCCACCCGAACCAACGCGATCCCTCCAGGCGCCGAACCGTTCCATTTCCGATCGACGATTGCGGCCGCGGCGCCGGCCTGCGCGACTTGCCCGATAAATTTGTGCGCATCGAAGTTTTCGCCTCGCAGCGCCACGAAAAGGTCGCCCTGCTTTATCGTCCGCGAGTCAGTACTAACTCGCGTAATCATAGTGGTCCCGTCGCCGCCGACGAGTTCGCCCCCGGCAAATTGCGCAATGGTGGAAAGCGGTAACGGATCCATTAGAATTCCACCGGTAAATCGGCGAGCGCCCGGCGCGCCATCTGCATGTCGTCAAACGGGATGGTGTGGTCCGCGAATTCCTGATAGGTCTCGTGGCCCTTCCCGGCGATCAGCACGATGTCGCGCGGCTGGGCCAGTGCGATGGCGCGCGCGATCGCTTCGGTTCGATCCGTGATTTTCTCGTAGCGTTCTCCACGAAAACCTTTCTCGACTTCCGCGATAATCGCGTCGGGATCTTCCTTGCGCGGATTGTCAGACGTGATGATGCCGAAATCTGCGTGTTGATCGACCATCGCACCCATTTGAGGTCGTTTGTTTCGGTCGCGGTCCCCGCCGCAACCAAAGACGACAATCAATTTGCGCGGCTCAAGTTCACGCAGGGTCTTAACGACATTTAGAAGCGCGTCCGGCGTGTGCGCATAATCGACGAACACCTGGAATTTCCGTTTGGCCGGCACCGCTTCGAGTCGCCCGGGAACCTGGGGCGACAGACCAAGGCTCACGATGGCATCGCGCAGGCTGACACCGAGCGCGGTCGCAGCAGCGAGCGCCGCCATCGAATTCGCAACGTTGAAACGGCCGATCAACGGAACGCGCACCAGATAACTTTTACCATCCGCGTCCAGCTGGTACGAGGTCCCGCCGAATTCCATCCGGTAATTCGAAGCGCGATAATCCGAATGTGAATTCATTCCGTAGCCGATGACCGGCACCTTGCCTGCAATTCGCTCAATAAGTTTTTCGCCAAAGCGATCGTCGCGATTGATCACGGCAATTGGTTTTCGCTTTTTTTGCTGGAGCGGGAGTGCGTCGAATAACTTCGCCTTCGCCTCAAAATACTTTTCCATCGTCCCATGAAAATCGAGATGGTCCTGCGTTAGATTCGTGAAGACCGCGACGTCCCATTCAAGATCGCGCACCCGCTCCTGCGCCAGCGCGTGGGACGAGACTTCCATCGCGGCGGCGCGACAGCCGGCATTCACGATTTGCGCGAGCAGTTCCTGCAAATCGAGCGACTCCGGCGTGGTGCGGGTGGCGGGTAAAACGCGGTCGCCGATTTCGTAACGAACCGTGCCGATCAACCCGCAGCGGACGCCGGCTTTCTCGCAAATGTGCTTCAACAAAAAGGTCGTGGTGGTCTTGCCGTTCGTACCGGTAACTGCCGCCATCTTCAACTGTCGGGCTGGATAGCCGTAGAAGGTCGCCGCCAGATTCGCCATCGCGGAGCGGGTGTCATCAACGACCAGGCAGGTCGCGCGCGCGTTCTGCATCTCACGTTCGGCCACGATCACTGTGGCTCCCTTCTCGACGGCCTGGTCGACGAATTGGTGCCCATCGACCTGCTCGCCGCGCAGGGCGACGAAAAGGGAGTTTTTCTGCACTCGCCGCGAGTCATACGCGATACTTTCCACGTTGCGATCTGGCTGCCCGATGATCGCGCGAGGTGATATCGCGGCGGCGAGAGTTTTGAGTTGCATGGGTATTCGACGCGCGAGCCAGGGGTGCTCAACGGCGAGAATGATTGGTTGCGGCGACCCTTTCAGCCGTCATCGTTTTCCCAAGTTCTTCGTGCGGTTGAAGATCAAGATAGCGCGCTGCTTTCTCGGCGATGCGGGAAAAAATCGGCCCCGCCACCAGTCCGCCGTAGTTCAGTTCCGGCTTTGTCGTCTTGGCATCGTCCAGCACGACAAACCCCACGAATTGCGGATTGTCCGCCGGAAGAAATCCGCTGAAGGAGACGACAAATTTCCCGGTGTCATATCCGCCCTTGGGGTCGACCTTTTGCGCGGTGCCGGTCTTGCCCGCAATCGTAAACCCGGGCACGGCCGCCGCCGCCGCGGTGCCACGATCGCTCACCACGCCGCGCAACGCATTCGCTACCTGGCGCGCAATGTCGGGGCTGATCACCTGTCGCACCACCACCGGCGAAAATGTCGCGACGGTCTCACCCTTGGCATTGGTGATCGATTTCACGATGCGTGGGGTGATGAGCTTGCCACCGTTTGCGATGGTCGACATCGCAACCGCCATCTGCAGCGGCGTGACACCGACCTCGTGACCCATCGGAATTCGCGTGATCGAGATTTTGCTCCACGCTTGCGGCGGCCGGATGACTCCGGAAATTTCGCCCGGCAACTCCACTCCGGTCCGCTCGCCAAACCCGAAGCGCCGGATGTACTCGTAGAACTTCTGCTCGCCGATGCTGAGCGCGAGCTTCGCGGCGCCGATGTTACTCGAGTGCACCAGAATATCCTGCACGCTCAGTTCCCCGTAACCCTTGTGGTCGTGCAACGGCCGGCCGCCGAAATTCCAGAGGCCGTTTTCGCAAAAGATTGTCGTGTCCGGGCGAACCTTTTTCTCATTGAGCGCCGCGGCCGCGGTCACAATTTTGAAGGTCGAACCCGGCTCCATCATGTCGATTACCGCCCGGTTCTTCATCTGCTCCGGCTTCGCCTCCGCCCGTTCGTTCAGGTCGAAGTTTGGGCGATTCGCCATCGCGAGAATTTCCCCGGTCTGCGGGCGCATGAGAATGATCGTCGCTTTTTCCGGGCGAAATTCACGGCACGCCGCGTCGATCTCATTCTCGACGATATTCTGAAGATTCAGGTCAATCGTCAGCTGCACCTGATAGCCGTCGCGCGAGGCGCGTTCCTGCCCGCGATACATCACGATTTCCTGCCCGGCACGGTTGTGCTCGATGTAACGGTAACCATCCTGGCCGTGCAGATATTCATCCATCGATGCCTCGACGCCCTGGATTCCCTTGTGGTCGAAATCCGTAAATCCCAGCACGTGGCAAAGCATGGCGCCGTTGGGATAAATGCGGGTCGCGTCGCGTTCGAAGTAAACGCCCCGCAGATTCGCCTTCTGCAGATCCTGGCGCAATAAAGTCGCCACTGTGGCCGGCACTTCGCGCTGGATAATAATGTAGCGCCGCCCGCCCTGCAGCTTTTCCGCGACTTCGTCTCGATCGAGTTTCAGGGAGCGACTGAGCAGCGAAATCGTGGCTTCGAGATCTGTGATGTGGGTGGCGTCCGCCACCACGGTGTCGACTGGCACATTGTGCGCGAGCGTCTCGCCGTTGCTATCCACGATCGTGCCGCGTTCCGCGTAGATCGGTTGTTTGTAAACGTGCTTCTCCGCCGCCAGTCCGGCGTACTCGTCATGCTTGACGATCTGGAGAAAGACGAGCCGGAAGGAAAATGCGCTAAAGAGCGCAACGAATCCCACGCAAACCAACGCGCACCGTGTCCGGCCGTTCCATCTCATCTGGTGCTCGTTTTATTCGCGACGGGTTGAATCGCGTCCTCGGGCCGATCGCGTAATGGCAGGGCCAGGCGGACGATATTTGTCTCCGCAATGGGCACCATTTTTAAATAACCTTCCTTGATCCGCCGCTGCAGCGCCGACCTCGAAGTGAGCGCGGCAATCTGTCCGCAGGCGACGTCGCTTTGCATTCGCGTTGCGATGAGCTCGTTCTCCAGCACCTTTTTGCGGTCCCCCTGGCGGTGAAGTTGTAACGACAAATAGACGTAACTCAGGCCCGTGATTGCGACGAACGCAGTGATGACGATCCAGCGCGCGAGCGAGGCCGCGTTCACCTGGTTGAATGCTTTTCGTCTGGGACGCGACATTATATTTTTTCAGCGACGCGAAGTTTCGCACTGCGGGCCCGCGGATTGAATCGCTGCTCGTTTTCGCCCGGCTCGACTGGCTTGGAAGTCACGAGCCGTAAATCGTGCTCGGGATTCGCCCGTGGCTCCGGCCATTCCGGACGATCCAGAAACTCGCGGCTGCGCGCCCGGAAGAAATTCTTCACGATGCGATCCTCCAGCGAGTGGAATGAGATCACTGCGATGCGCGCGCCGCTCTCGAGCCGCGCCGTCAATACGCGCAGGCCCGCTTCCAATGCCCCAAGCTCGTCATTCACTTCCATCCGCAACGCCTGGAAAACCTGCGTGGCCGGATGGCGGCGACCGTGACGTCCAACGGTCTTCTCGATCACCTTCGCCAGCTGCAAAGTCTCGGTAAATGGAATGGATTTTCGCAGCTTCGTTATCTGGGTTGCAATCCGGCGCGCGGCGGGCTCCTCGCCGAGGTCGCGGAAAATCCGGATCAAATCTTCTTCCGCATACGAATTGACGATGGTCGCGGCCGTGAGTTCGCGGCGCGGATCCATCCGCATATCGAGCGGACCGTTTCGCATCAGGCTGAAACCGCGTTCCGCCGTCTCCAGTTGATGTGAAGAAACGCCGACGTCGAGAAGTGCACCGCCAATTTTTTCGATCCCGAGTTTATCGAGCACCACATTCGCCTCGCGAAAATTCACCTGCCGTAACGTGATGCGATCACCGTATTCGGACAGATGTTCCCCCACCTCCACGATTGCATCTGGATCCTGGTCGAGCGCTATGACGTCCGCGCCTGCTTTCAACAAGAGCTCGGAATGACCGCCCCCGCCGGCGGTGGCGTCAACCACTACCGCGCGCGGTTTTGGCGCCAGCAGCTCCACCGCTTCGGGTCCGAGAACGGGCCGGTGATAAATGAACTCTTCCATTTCTTGCGCCTCCTCCTCGATAGCGAGCGGACCGGTGGCGAACCAAACTGGACGTTCGAACAGCAGTGCGTTCATGTTTACAGACCGATGAGATTGGCGACGTGCTGGTAGGTCGGCGTCTCGTCCTCGTGCGCGCGTTTCCAGCGCTGCCGGTTCCAGATTTCAAATCGACCGCGGCCGCCGACGAGAGCGACTTCGCCGCGGAGATTCATCTTTTTGCAAAGATCATCCGGCAGCACGAGGCGTCCCTGTTTATCGACCACCACGTGTTGTGATCGAGCGTGCAGCTGGCGCGAGAAGACCCGGCGCTGGGCCGCGGGGATATTACCGTCGATTTCTGCGACGCCGCTCATGCGCAGAAGTTCGGCCGGGGACATGACGAGCAGATATTGATTCTGCGCATCCGGCAAAAGGATCAATTCTTCGCCTTCATCGCGCCGCCAGCGCGACGGAATGGTGATGCGATTTTTATCGTCAATCGCATGGCGGAATTCTCCGGCGTAGAACGGTTGTTGGAGATCGGCAGCTTCCATCTGGAAAAGGGTCGTGAATCCACTTCAATCCACTTTGACCCACTTTAAACCACCTTGCGTTCCAAGCGTCAATAGTATTTGCGGCTTCTTTGCAGGAACTTTCGCGGGGCTTAAAGTCGGGCGTGCCACGTCTGCCCATATTGCTCGTTCTCCTCGTTATCCCGATTGTCGTTTTTGGTCAGGACAATCCCGGCACGGTGAACGTCCGCGTGACCGTCGCTCAGAACGCCGACGGATCCCGTAGCACCTACGAATTCAACGACGCAAATCACACCGCAGTCGCTACCACCAAAGATAAAGAGGGAAATTTGCGGGAGAAAATCCGTTATATGCTCGACGCCGCCGGCCATTTCCAAAGCGGCGAGATCATGGGGCCGGGCGAAAAATTTCGTTACAAATCTCTCTATAAGTACAATGTGGCCGGCAAAATGATCGAGGAAGCGCACCTGACGCGCGAGGATGTTCTAATCAATAAGATCGCCTTTCACTACGACGCGGCTGGCCGGCAGACTGGTTACGCGGTGTTCGATGCGAACGGCAAATTGCTCGGACAAACATCGCCGGCCCGCGGCAGGTAACACGCCGCCCCGAGGTCATCCCGAGCGAAGTCGAGGGACCCGTGGCGTCCATCACGTTGCAATTCCACGGGG
Organism: Chthoniobacterales bacterium; assembly: GCA_038323965.1. Lineage (GTDB taxonomy): Bacteria > Verrucomicrobiota > Verrucomicrobiia > Chthoniobacterales > UBA10450 > JBBQHM01. The sequence goes on from JBBQHM010000002.1 coordinate 55,158, forward strand.
TCCCTCCACTCCGCTGGCGTTCCGGTCGGGATGACCTGTTGGCAGGTAGGCTTGCCACTCGCGGGAAAGAGGTCTAGAACATTTCCGATGCTGGACTTTATTCAGAAGGGCGGGCTCCTCATGTGGCCGCTTCTTTTCTGCAGCATCGTCGCAATTGGTGTCTTCCTGGAGAGGCTGTTTTATTTCCATCGCGCCAGCATTCACGTCGCGGAGTTCCTTAAAGGATTGGCGAATCTGCTGAAGCGCAGGAATTTTGCGGAAGCGTTGCACGAGTCGGCTGGAACTCCCGGCCCGATCGCGCGCGTCATCCACGCTGCGATCATCCGGCATGATGAGCCACGCGACGAACTGCGCGAGATCGTGCGCGAAGCGGGCCAGTTGGAAGTTCCGAAGCTGGAACGCTTTCTCGGTGTCCTCGCGACCATCGCCTATCTCGCTCCCCTGCTCGGGCTGCTCGGCACTGTCGCCGGCATGCTCGATGCCTTCAGCACCCTTTCAGCTAACGGGGGTTATGCAACCGTCACCGAGCTCTCGGGCGGAATCTACAAAAGCCTGCTCACCACCGCGGCCGGCCTCGTCGTCGCCACGCCTACCTTCGTGGCCTACAGTTACCTTTCATCGCGCGTCAATGCGATGATGCACGACATGGAGCGCGCCGGCATCGAGGTGGTGCACATGCTGACCGATGTCGAACCGCAGGCCGGCATCATCAGCTTCCAGTCGTCGCCGGATGTGCGACGCGAACGCTAAGCAGCCGCCGCGATGCGTCTCGTTCGCACGAAGGAATTTCACTTCGGGTGGATCTGCATTTTTCCGCTCGTCGGCGTCCTTTTTCTCCTGATCTTCTTTATTCTGCTCGGTTCGAATTTCGTGCTGCAACCCGGAATTGCAGTGACGGTTCCGGCTTCGCGTTTCACCCTCCCTCCGCAGGCGCGCCAACAAGTCATCAGCATCACCGGCGGGGGCTCGCCCGCGATTTATTTCCGCGACCAGCGCACGACTTTCGAGCAACTCGGGCCCTTGCTCGACGCTGCGCATCGCGAAGGTCGCTCCATTATTGTGAAGGCTGACCGTTATACTCCGTACGAAACTGTGGTGGCGGTGACCAATGCCGCGCTGGAACACGGCATCACTTCCGTGGCGCTCGCGACCACGGCGCCAAAATGAGCACCGCTGTCGGCGAGGCCGACTCGCCCCTGATTTTCAACTGGGGTCCGCCGCGTCCACGTAAGCGCGCACTTGCCACCTTTCTGCTTCTCTCTGCCCTGGCTCACGCTTTCTGCTTTTACCTTTTCCAGATCGTTTACCCGCCCACCGTTGCGCTGCTGCCACCGGGTGGCCGTGCGACTCTGCTCTCACCTGCTACGGAAGAGGGACGTGCGCTTCTGCGCTGGATCGAATCGGAAGATCCCGCACTGACATTGACCACGATGCGGCCGCCGGATTCCAAGGTCTATGCCTTACCGAAGATCCAGCACGTGCCGTCGTACGCGAATTGGTTACCGGCTCTACGGGACGCTCCCGATCCGATCGCGGACCGCAGTTTTGCCAGCGTCGCGCCCCCCGGTCCTGTGGTAACGCCGCGTCCCGCATTTGCGAACGCTCTTTCGGCGCACAAAACAGCCGTCAGGATTTCGGAGGAAATTCAAAGCCGCGGAGATTTGCAGACACCGGAATTTCAATTCGAGACCTCCCTGCTCGGCGCACCGGAGAACGTAAGATTTCAGGTCGCAATCAATCGCTTTGGTGAAATCCGCTACTGCCTGCCGATGAATACATCGGGCGACGCCTCGCTGGATCGGCAGGCGCGAGATTTTCTCGCGCAAACCCGTTTCGCACCAGATCCCAGCGCCTCCGATTTCGATACGTGGGCAGTCGCGACGGTCGACTGGGGCACCGACGTTAAGCGCACGCCCGCATCTCCCAGCCCGTGATCCGCGTCAGCCTCTCGGCGCTGGTCACGATTTATTTGCTGCTTTTTCTTGCGGCAGTTTTTGTCCTCTGGTTAAGTAGCGAATGGAACCGGAGACGACGCGAACGCAAAGCCCTGCGCCACCGTCTCCGCTGTGTCCTCTGCGCCTTCGAGTTCGAGGATCGCACCGACGCTGCGCTGCCGCGCTGCCCGCGTTGCGGCAGCTTGAACGAACGCTGGAGACCTAACAGGATTTAGATATGGGAATGTGGATTGGACGAAACCGCAAAGCGCGGGTGACCTACGGATTTGACGAAATCGCGCTTGTGCCTGGCCGCGTGACGATCAACCCAAACGAAGTCGACACCACGATCCGGCTGCCGCGAGGTGACGTCGAGCCGTTGACGTTAAAAATTCCGATCCTCGCCAGTGCGATGGATGGCGTCGTCGACGTCCGCTTCGCGATCGAGATGAACAGGCATGGTGGCCTTGCCGTGCTCAATCTCGAAGGTGTCCAGACGCGTTACAAAAATCCCGAGGAAGTGCTTCAGAAAATCGTCGATGCGGATAAATCGGAAGTGACGGGTTTGCTGCAGAAAATTTACCTGGAACCGGTGCAGCCAGCACTCATCACCGCGCGCATCCGGGAGATGAAGGAGAGCGGCGTGCTCGCCGCCGTAAGTTCCATCCCGCAGCGCGCGGAGGAATTCGGCCGCATCGCGCAGGAAGCAGGCGCGGACGTTTTCGTTATCCAAAGCACGGTCTCGACGGTGCGACACGTTTCCTCAGAGTATAAATCGCTCGAGCTCGCGAAGTTCTGCCGTGAGATGCGCATCCCCATCATCGTCGGCAACACCGTGGGCTACGACGTGACTCTGGAAATCATGGAATGCGGTCCCGCCGCCGTGCTCGTCGGCGTTGGCCCGGGCGCAGCCTGCACTTCGCGCGGAGTGCTCGGCCTCGGAGTTCCGCAGGTCACCGCCACGGTGGATTGCGCCGCCGCACGCGATGCCTATTACAAAAAAAGTGCGCGCTACGTTCCGATCATCACCGACGGCGGCATGAGCAAGGGCGGCGACGTTTGCAAGGCGCTCGCCTGCGGCGCCGACGCGGTCATGGTCGGCAGCGCATTCGCCAAGGCCCATGAAGCGCCGGGTAAAGGTTACCACTGGGGAATGGCCACGCCGCACGCAAACCTCCCGCGCGGCACCCGCATCAAGGTCGGCGCCACCGGTTCCCTGAAGCAGATTCTCTTCGGGCCGGCGGAAGTGGATGACGGCAGCCAGAATCTCGTCGGCGCCATCACCACCTGCATGGGCAACGTTGGCGCCAGTACCATCGCGGAGTTTCAACAGACCGAGATCATCATCGCCCCTTCCATCAAAACCGAAGGCACGCTTTTCCAGACCGTCCAGAGCGTCGGAATGGGCACCCGGTAATCTGAGGTCGATTCGTTGACCGTGCCCCGGGTCTCGGCAACCTTCCTGCCCGGCTCAGCGCCGATTTTTTCATGAATGGCAGACGCGTTGTAATTACAGGCCTCGGGGTCGTCACCCCGGTGGGGAACGACGTGCCTACCTTCTGGGACAACCTCAAGAATGGCGTGAGCGGGATCAGCCACATCGACGCGTTCGATGTCAGCGCCTTCGACTGCAAGATAGGCGGCCAGGTGCGCAACTTCGAGCCGAAGGATTTTTTCAAGAACGCGAAGGACGCACGACGCACGGACCGCTTCTGCCAGCTCGCGATGGCCGCTGCGAAGATGGCGATGCAAGACGCGGGCATCGACATGGCGCAGCTGCAACCGGAACGCGTCGGCGTCATCGTCAGCAGTGGCATTGGCGGACTGAAAACGCTGGAGGATCAGCACACCATTTTGCTCGGGAAAGGTCCGTCGCGCGTTTCGCCTTTCACCATCCCGATGTTGATCAGCAACATGGCGAGCGGCCTGATCTCGATGGAGTTCGGCGCGCGCGGCCCGAACCTGTGCATCGTGACGGCCTGCGCCACTTCAAACAACGCGATCGGGGAATCCTGGCGCATTATTAAATTTGGGGACGCCGATGTATTCATCGCCGGCGGCTCTGAGGCGGCAATTATCCCGATCGGTCTCGCCGGGTTCAATTCCATGAAAGCGCTCAGCACGCGCAACGACGAACCGGCCCGCGCTTCACGGCCGTGGGACCGCGACCGCGACGGCTTTGTCATGAGCGAAGGCGCCGGCGTCCTCATTGTGGAAGAGCTCGAACATGCCAAACGTCGCGGCGCAACGATCTACTGCGAGCTGGCCGGTTACGGACTCAGTTCCGATGCCTATCACATGACCGCGCCGCCGCCCGATGGCGAAGGGGCCACCCGCGCGATGCGCATGGCGCTCGATCATGCCGGAGTTATGCCCGACGACGTGGATTACGTGAACGCCCACGCCACTTCGACCGACATCGGCGACGTCTGCGAAACCATTGCGCTTAAAACTGTGTTCGGACAACGCGCCTACGAAGTCGCGATCAGTTCCACGAAATCGATGACCGGACATCTCCTTGGTGGAGCTGGCGCCGTGGAAATGGCGGCCTGCGCGCTCGCCATTCGCGATGGCGTGATTCCGCCCACGATCAATCTCGAGAATGCCGACGAACGCTGCGATCTCGACTACACTCCGAACATCGCACGCGAGCGGAAAGTGGATGTAGCGATGAACAATTCGTTCGGCTTCGGCGGTCACAACGCCACGCTCGTGGCGAAGAGATTCGCGTAGCCGAGCGTGTAAACACGCCATCATCCCGAGCGAAGCCGAGAGCCTGCCCTGAGCGAGGCGAAGCCGAGTCGAACGGGGACCCCGTGGCGTAACAAGAAACGATGCTGCTCTTTGCGCTACGGAGTCCTTCGAATCCGCAGCGTTCCGCTCAGGATGACGACGTTACCTGCTACTCGGCGAAGGCCGGCATCTCGGAAACGTCAGAAGCGTCGAACTGAAAACCGATGTTGTTCAGATGCAGCGCCTTGAGCAATTCGGCGAGGCGTTGCGCCGTTCCGGCAGCATAAAAACGAACCAGCCCGACGGTGGTGCGCGAGCCGAACACGGTGATCATAATCGTGTCGTCATCGACTGAATTCATGAACATGTGATTGCCATTCCCCTGGTGATAAAGCGCGTTGAATTCCACTTCGCCGATGCGGCGGGCCAGCTCGCGCGTGGCCGCGAAAGATCCCGCGGCCAGCGCTGCGATGATCGTCACATCCATCACGTTGATGTCGCCAAATTGCGAAATCACATTGCCGCCGCGATCGATCACGATCGTAAGTTCAGCTTCGGCCTTGGTCAGGAAATCGTTCAGCACGCCGTCGAGCGTTGCGACATCCTCGATCGTTAAAGAAGGAATTGCGTTCACGCGGTGGCGATCTGCGGCTGGCCGTTTCGTGTCTCGATCGGAATTGCGACCGGCGCCTGTGAAGGCCCGGTGGCGGCTTTGGCCACGTCACTTTGCCGGCTGAATTTGTGCAGCAGGATTTGCGAGACCGCATTCAACGTCGCGAAAACATTTTGCCCCGTGCTTGAGACTACCTCGAAGCTCTGCGCGCGCTTCTTGCGATTGTTCATCACGTACTCGAGATAATTGACGGGCGCGACGTTCGGCAGGTCGCGCTTGTTGTATTGCAGGACGTACGGAACCTCGTCGATCGACATGTTCTGCTTGGCCAGATTTTCCTCGAGATTTTTAAAGCTCTCGACATTCTCCTCCATCTTCTCCCACTGCGAATCGCCAACGAAGACAACGCCGTCAACGCTGCGCAACACAAGTTGCCGCGTCGCATTGTAAATGACCTGGCCCGGGACGGTGTAGAGCTGAAATTTTGTGACGAAGCCCTTGATCACGACCGCGTTCAACGGCAGAAAATCGAAGAACAGCGTCCGGTCCGCCGCCGTCGCCAGCGAAACAAGGTCGCCGCGATTTTGCGGGTTAATGCGCTGATGGATGTACCCGAGGTTCGTGGTCTTTCCGCAGAGCGCAGGACCGTAGTACACGATTTTGAACTGAATCTCGCGGCTCGCGTAATTAATGATCGACATTGGCTTTTTCCGGTTGCGAGTAGGTCTCCGAGATTTCCTGCGTCAGCGCGGCCAGCTTGCCCCGCGTCGCCGCGGTGAGTTCCTGGCCGTTATGCACGGCGGTGAGGCAGATGTTGCCGCACATCACAAAAGTCACAGGTGACTCAGTGCAGTGCAGCGTCATCGCCGAAAGTTGTCCCAGCTTCGTATTCGACATGTGTTTCTCCATCCGCTGGAGCATTGCGGGTGCCATCGCGCTGATGCCTTCAATTCCCATGTCATTTGGAATATTGCCGGCAAGGCTAAGCCCGTCGGTGAAGGTGACCGAACACGAGGCCACTCCCGGCATCGCGGTGGCGCGCGCCACCAGTTGCTTGGCGTCGAGTTTTTCTGGCGCCGCCGCTGTCTCCAGTTTCGCGTCGAGTTTTACTGGCGCCGCCGCCGCTTCCAGTTTCGCTTCGGTTTTTTCGGCTACCACTTCCGCCGGCTTCTCGATCGCGGCCTCCGGCTGTTCCGACGCAGCTTTCTCCGCGGCGAATCGCTTCGCATCTTCCTGTGCCTTGAGCGCGAACGGTGTCTGAAATTCCTCACCGGTCACGACGGCTTCCTGGTCGTCGCGCAGTTGCAGCGATGAAGCCGGAAGATTCTTCAGCACCTCCGCCAGCGGTAGTGCGACCGGAACTTCCAGCGCCTCCGCCAGAAATAACGCACGATGTTCCGCCGGCATCGCTTCGAGAAATTGTTTCGGCGCGATGCCGATGCGACCGCTGGCAAGTTGCGGCTGCACCGTTGCGCAGGCGAAAGAGATGGTGGCGTCGCCAACTGCAGCGGGATCGCCATTTAACTGCATCGGCGGCAACGCTTCCAAAATCGGCCGCAACGCGAGCGTCACGCACGGTTCATCGGTCGCAGGTTTGGCGGATTTGTCTCGCGCCGGCTCGGCCGGTTTTTCCGCAACCGCAACGCTCGGTGCGTCATCCATCGCGAGCTTAAATGGAATGCGCGTCGGTTGCGCGATCGTCGTCGCTGCTGCACTGGTTGGAACGGGCGGCTCGGCAGAGGCTGGAACTCTCTTATTGGCGAGCTCGCCCGCCCCGTTCGGTGGAAATGCTATCGGTATCCGCAGCGGCGCTGCGCTTTTCGTGGCAGTCGGTTCCGGGATAACTTTCTCGGCCACCTTCTCCTCCGTCGTCGGCTCGGACAGATCCAGCTTGATCGGTTTGCGCGCCGGGAGCGCATCCCCGTACGGCGGGGCTGATGGAATCTTTGTCGCCGGCTTAATCGTTGTGTTAGGAGGCGACGCGGGCGTCGGCGTAAATTTTTCGGAAACCGTCGGCTCCGGCTCGGCGTCGGCCAGCGATCTTGCAGTCGCCGGTTCCATCAGCACCGAAGGCATCGGCAGCGATGACGCCATGATCGGATCCATCGTGCCGCCAAACTTCCTGGTGTCCTCAATCGTCACCTGCAGAAACGGCGTCTCGACCTGCGGGATAATCGCGTCCGTGACCTGGTCGCGGCGGAGTCGCGCATTCGAGAATTGCTCGAGCACTTTATCAATCGGCAGCTCGACCTGCGTCGGATCGTTGGACTCGATCTTACGCATGAACATGTCGGGCACCTGTTGATGAATGAACGAGAGCGAAACTTTGGGCGCACCCACCGCCATCCCTTTTTCCACTTCCGCGGCCTTCAATAGAATGCGCTTGTCCGCATCGAAGCTGGCGGACGGCTTCATCAAATCCTTCGGCATGTGCGGAATGATATCGATGAGCGCGAGCGAGATCGTCCGCTCCACCTGCGGCGTGAGTGCGAGTGCCACCGCGGGCGGAAGATCGCGCGATTGCATCGATTGCTGGGTGCGACCGACCGCGACTACGCGATGCGCTGAGGGCGCTGCGACCACGGCGCCGTTGCCGTTGCTGTGGACGGCAATTTCAAATGGATCGCTCGGCGCCAGTGTTCGCGTCGCATTCGGCATCACGGTTTTGCTCAGGCGCTCGCTGCTCGGTTTTTCGCGCGGGGGCTCAGCTACGGCCGAAGCCGAGTTCTTTGCGACGCGATTGCCCATGCGATCGCGCGCCTTCTTAAATAATCCTGCAAATGGAATCGCCATCGCCTTAATGATCCTCCGCCGTCACGCGCCAGATTTCCTCGAGCGTCGTCACCCCTTCGAGCGCCTTGTCGATGCCCGTCATGCGTAAAGTTTTCATGCCTTCCGTGATTGCCTGGTTCTTGATCACCGCGGCCGAGGCGCGCTTGATGATTAAGCGCCGGATCGTCTCGCTCACCGACAGCGCTTCGATGATTGCCATTCGCCCGTAAAAGCCGCGACCCTTGCAGCGATCGCAGCCCGCGCCGTGATAAAATACTGCTTCCCTCGACGGCTCGAGTCCGACCCGCGCCAGCATCTCCGGCTCGGGCACAAATTCCTCCCGGCAATTCTGGCAGACCCGCCGCACCAGTCGCTGTGCGCACGTCAGGATGACCGAGCTCGAAATCAGGAACGGCTCGATGCCCATGTCGTCGAGCCGCGTGATGGCGCCCGCCGCATCGTTCGTGTGCAAAGTCGAGAGGACCTGGTGACCCGTCAGTGCCGCCTTCACCGCGATGTCCGCGGTTTCGTTGTCGCGAATTTCACCGACCATCACGATGTCCGGATCCTGCCGCAGGATCGACCGCAGGGCGCTCGAGAAATCGAGACCGATATCGGCCCGCACCGCCACCTGGTTGATTCCCGCCAGCTCGTATTCGATCGGGTCCTCGACCGTCACAATGTTATACATCGGGCTGTTCAACTCCTGCAGCACCGAGTAGAGCGTCGTCGTTTTACCGGAACCCGTCGGCCCCGTGATGAGGATCATTCCGTGCGGCGCGTCGATCGCTCTTTTAAATTTCTCCAGGGTATGTTCATCCAGCCCCATCTGGTCGATCGAACCGCTCAGCGCCGATTTATCGAGAATACGGATGACGATCTTTTCGCCGTGCGATGTGGGCAGAATCGAAATACGCAAATCGACTTCCTTGCCCATCACCTTGATCCGGAAACGGCCATCCTGCGGCACGCGCCGTTCCGCGATATTGAGGCCTGCGAGAATCTTGATACGCGACGTGATTGCCAATTGCAGCGCTTTCGGTGGTGCCTCCGCCTGGATCAATTCGCCATCGATGCGGTAGCGTAGTTTCACCATCCGCTGGAAAGGCTCGATGTGGATGTCCGACGCCTTGTCCTTGATCGCCTGCATCAGGATCAGGTTCACGATCTTAATGACCGGCGCGTCTTCCGTATCCGCCGTCAGCCGGTCGAGATCGATCTCCTCGTTCTTCATCGCCTGCACTTCGACATCTCCCGACGCTGCGGTGCTGGCGTCCTCCGCCGCCTGCCGCATGATATCGGTCATCTTCGCGCCGTTGTGGCCGTGGTTTCCCGCGAGCGCGTCGTTGACCGCTTTTTCCGTTGCGATCATCGGCACCACTTCGAGCTGCACGCGCCGCTTCACGTCGTCGACCGCGAGCACGTTTGTCGGGTCCGCCATCGCGATGAAAAGCTTCCCGTTCAACCGCGCGATCGGGACCAATTTGTTCGTCCGCGCCATCTCGCGCGGGATCACCGCCATGATCTCTTCGGGAATCGTCAGCTTCGCCAGATTGATCGGCGGCACATTCAGGCAGCGCCCCATGCTGAACGCCATGTCCTGGTCCGTCACAAACTGCCGGTCCGTTAATACCTTGAGCAGCCGGCCGCCCTGCGTTTTCTGGATCGCGACCGCTTCCTCGAGCTGATTTGGGAGCAACAACCCGTCGTCGATCAGGACGTCGGCAATGCGTTCCGCGAATGATTTACTGCGTGCCATGGCTGGTTACGCCTTCTCCCCCAGCCGGTAGGTGTCCTGCAAAAGTTTGAGAATCGCCGCTGGCCGCGCCAAATACCACGTCACCGTGTAATCGAGCGATTGCTGCACCGCCGCGCGACCTGCCGCATCGAATGGATTGCAGCACGCCACCATGATCGTGCGGCTGATTAAATCGAACGGCACAAAGAGCCGGCCCAGCGTCAGGTGATCCGGCAGCATCCGCACCACCTGCCGGTCGATGTCGTAATATTCCAGCGGCACAAACGCCGCCTTCGTTCGGTCGATTAACGACGAAAGCACCTGGTCGAGCTTGTCCGTGTCCGCCCGGCAAAGTTTATCCAGCAGCGACGCCGCCAGCGTCTTGCCGCTCAGATTTTTATTCAACGTCGCGATCGTCTCCAACCCCGCGTTGACCTCGTCCTCGGAGAAAAGCTGTTGCACGATGAAAAACTTCGCCAGCTGCTCATCCCCGCGATCGTGCAGATTGTACGGCGCCGCCTCGGGGCCGTGGCCGAGATTCAACTCGATCAGCGAGCCATCCTTTTCGCCGAGATAATTGGAGCGCGCGATCAGTCCGTGCTTCGCGCCGTTTGCGCCGTTGGCCGCTATGGTATGACCCGCCGCCTGCAGCCGTTGCTCGATCTCGCCCAGCATGGCCAGGATCTCCGGCGCGTTTGGTTCCTCCACCAGCACCACCTCGCACTCCTGCATCGCCAGCGAGTAGGAACCGACATTAAAATAAGCCTCCGCTAATTTGCGGGAAATACGCAGCGCCTCATCGTGGCTGCCGATCTTGTTGTACGCCTCCTTGAGGATCTCCAAAGATTGGTAATCGTCCGGTTGAGTCCGGGCGATAGCCTCGAACATATCGATCGTTTGCACGATCTGACTATGCTCCTCCTCTGACAGCGTGTGTTCCAGCACCCCAGCGGGAAAAGCTAGAACCGTGCCCCTCCCGGCTGACTCGTGCTCCTGCTCCCAATCGTGCTCGTGCTCGTGATTTCGCTCCCTCCGCCGGCCGCCGATTCCCTTCGCCGTCGGGAAGACAGAAGCCAGACGTCAGC
>JBBQHM010000003.1:0-53258 GCA_038323965.1 Chthoniobacterales bacterium
TCCCTTCCGGGACCGGATACGCGGGATATTTCGATTTCCAAAACTCCAGCTCAAGATTGCAGCTTTCGGCAATCGCCAGCGTGTTTGAAATTGCTTCAGGAAATTCGCGGAAGAGTGCGCTCATTTCCGCCGGCGACTTCAAGTAAAGCTCCGGGAGATAGTGCATCCGTTTTTCGTCGCTCACCATCTTGCCGGTGCCGATGCAGAGCATCACGTCGTGCGGTTCCTGGTCTTCGCGCCGAAGAAAATGGACGTCGTTCGCTGCGACCAGGCCAAGTCCAAATTCCTTCGCGAAATGCGGCAGAGTGCAGTTGCACTTTTTCTGCTCGGGCATCCCGTGGTCGTGCAGCTCGATGAAAAAATTATCCGCGCCCAAAATGTCCCGATATTCCGCCACGAACTTCTTCGCCTTGGCCACGTCGTCGACCTGAAGCGCGCTGTTCACTTCGCTGGCCAGACAGCCGCTCATTCCGATCAAGCCGTTCGAATGCGCTGCGAGCAATTCCTTGTCGATGCGCGGTCGATAATGAAATCCGTCGAGATGCGCGATCGAAACCAATTTAACGAGGTTGCGGTAGCCGGCGTCGTCCTTCGCCAGCAAGGTGAAGTGATAAGCAGATTTGCTCATCGTTGACGGGCGATCCTTGTGCGAACCGGGCGCGATATAGACCTCGCAACCAATGATCGGTTTGATCCCGGCGCGCTTCGCTTCCTGGTAAAATTCGATTGCCCCGAAAAGATTTCCGTGGTCGGTCATCGCGATCGCCGGCATCCCAAATTCCGCCGCGCGCTGCATCGCCTGCTTCATCCGCACCGCGCCATCGAGCAGCGAATACTCGGTGTGCAGGTGAAGGTGAACGAATTGCTCCGAAGGCATCTATTTTCATTATAGATGACGCCGAATAATCGCAAAACTTTCCGTGATTTTGGTGCAAAAAAATCAATGCTTGCACCGTCGCGTCGCGGTTGCTAAGGAAGCGCGTGGCGCGGTTGACTACCGATCAGAAATCGGAAAAGCGCGCGCCCTTTACCCCACATGAAAAAGCTCGAAGCCATCATTAAGCCGTTCAAGCTGGAGGAAGTGAAGGAGGCCCTGGCCGAGCTCGGCATCGAGGGGATGACTGTCACTGAAGTCAAAGGCTTCGGCCGCCAGAAAGGTCACACCGAAATCTATCGTGGGAGCGAATACACCGTTGATTTCCTGCCGAAGGTTAAAGTCGAGGTCGTGCTGGCCGACGATATGGTCGATCGCGCTGTGATCGAGGTCGTGAAGGCGGCCAAGACCGGTAAGATCGGCGACGGCAAAGTTTTCGTTTTACCTGTCGAACACGCGGTCCGCATTCGGACCGAAGAGATCGGCGAAAAAGCAGTTTGAGTTTAACGATCTCCGCCCCGTCATTCCGAGCGCAGTCGAGGAACCCCGTCGCGTCACAATAAGCTTAATTCCGCGGGGTCCCTCGACTTCGCTCGGGATGACCTTTTGCTAACTCAACCTTGCAGCCCTAACTCCATGGCCAAACCGATCAAAGACCCCTCCGACGTCACCAAACTCGTCAAAGATAACGGCGTTAAGCTCGTCGACTTCAAGTTCACCGATCTCCCGGGAGCGTGGCAGCATTTCACCACCACGCTCACTGAATACAGCGAGGATATTTTCACCGAAGGTCTTGGCTTCGACGGCTCGAGCATTCGCGGGTGGCGCGCGATCAACGCGTCCGACATGCTGGTTATTCCCGACCCGACAACAGCCTGGATCGATCCGTTTAACGCGGAGCCGACGCTGTCGTTGATCTGCACGATCGTCGATCCGATCACGCGCGAGCCTTACGATCGCGACCCGCGCGGAATTGCCGAGCGTGCGGAAGCTTATCTCAAAAGCACGGGCATTGCCGACACGGCGTTTTTTGGACCTGAGGCAGAGTTCTTCATCTTCGACGATGTCCGTTACAGCTACTCCAACAACAGTTCGTTTCATGCTGTCGATAGCGGCGAAGGCCATTGGAACAGCGCGCGCGAAGAGTACCCGAATCTAGGTTACAAAATCCGCGCCAAGGAAGGTTACTTCCCCGTTCCGCCCGCAGACACGCAGCAGGATCTGCGCAATGAAATGTGCCTTGAGCTTGAGAAAGCGGGCATCCCGATTGAGAGACAGCATCACGAAGTCGCGACGGCGGGCCAGGCGGAAATCGATATCCGTTTTGCGCCGATGAAACAGATGGGCGACTGGATGCAATACTACAAATATATCGTGCGCAACGTTGCGCGCCGGCACAACAAGACGGTCACGTTCATGCCGAAACCGATCTTCGGCGACAACGGCAGCGGCATGCACACCCACATGTCTTTGTGGAACGGCGACAAGCCGCTTTTTGCAGGCAACGGCTACGCTGGACTCTCCGAGCTCGCCCTCTTTTTCATCGGCGGAATTCTGAAACACGCGCCTGCGCTTACCTGTATCACGAATCCGACGACGAATAGTTACAAGCGACTCGTTCCGGGATTTGAAGCGCCCGTGAATCTCGCCTACTCAGCCCGCAATCGCTCCGCCGCGATCCGCATCCCGACCTACAGCGCAAATCCGAAGGCGAAGCGCGTGGAGTTCCGCACGCCCGATCCGAGCGCGAACCCCTATGTCGCCTTCAGCGCGCTGCTCCTCGCCGGGCTTGATGGAATTCAGAACCGCATCGATCCCGGCGATCCGCTGGACAAGAATCTTTACGAACTTCCACCCGAAGAACTCGCGAATGTCCCCAGCGTTCCCGACTCGCTCAGCGGAGCAATCCAGGCGCTCGAGAAAGATCACGCCTTTCTGCTGCGCGGCGATGTCTTTAATGCGGACTTCGTCGCCAACTGGCTCGAGATGAAGCAAAAAGATTACGACGCTCTTCGGCTGCGCCCGCATCCGTACGAGTTTGCGATGTATTACGACGTCTAGTCGCAAACGCACAGGGGCTGATTCGCGAACCGTTGGTCTTTTGGCCATCGCGATTTGCGCGCTTACCTGGGCTGTTTTCGGTCAGGCTCTCGCGTTCGATTTCGTCAGTTACGACGATACGGATCTTATTTTCCGGACACCGCAGGTGGCGCGAGGGTTAACGCTGAGCGGCATCGCGTGGGCGTTCACGCATACTCATGCGCAGAACTGGAATCCGCTGACGACGATCACTCACATGATCGATTGCAGTGTCTGGGGTTTGCACGCCGCAGGTCCGCACGCGGTCAACGTGCTACTGCATAGCTTCACCGCGGCGCTACTTCTGGTTGCCTTCACGCGAATGACGGGCGCGGTATGGCAGAGCGCGTTCGTCGCTGCGTTGTTTGCTATTCATCCGGCGCATGTCGAATCGGTCGCCTGGATCGCCGAGCGCAAAGACACGCTGAGCGGGTTATTTTTCGCCATCACGTTGTGGACCTACACGCGCTACGTCGCGAACCCGACGAGACGAAAATTTCTCTGGGTCGGTTTCGCATTGGTCGCAGGTCTTCTGGCCAAGCCAATGCTGGTCACGATTCCGTTTCTACTGCTTCTGCTCGACTACTGGCCGCTCCAACGCTTCACCCGCCAGGCAATGTTGGAGAAAATTCCACTCGTTATTCTTGCGGTCGCCTCGTCCGCCGCGACGCTGTTTTTCCAGCAGAGCGTCGTTGCGGGCTCGGCCATTCCCCTCCCCTTCCGCTTAGAAAACGCAGCAGTCAGCTACGCGATTTATTTACGGCAACTTTTTTGGCCGCGGGATCTGGTGCCGCTTTACCTTCATCCGGTCGATAAAATCGCAACCACGACCTGGGGTGCGGCACTTGCGTTAATCATCACGCTTAGCGCGATCGCCATCGTCCTCCGTCGCCGGGCCCCGTATGTGTTCGTCGGCTGGTTTTGGTTTGCTGGAATGCTGGTGCCAGTCATCGGAATTGTGCAGGTCGGAATGCACGCCCACGCCGATCGCTACACTTACCTGCCTTTTATCGGGCTTTTCGTTGTGCTCACCTGGGCGGCGACTGAATTCGCTGGCTCAATTCCTCGCCGACAGACGCTCCTCGTCGCTTCTTCCGCAATCGTTCTGCTTATTCTTTCCGGGTGCGCGTTTCGACAGGTCCGCATCTGGAGGAACAGCGACACACTTTGGACGCATAGTCTGGCGGTCGATCCGGACAATGATGCAGCGCATGCCTCCTTCGCAGCGGTGCTTTTCGAGAAAGGTCGGACGATGCAGGGCGTTGCTCACATGCGCCGGGCCGTTGAGTTGCGACCGTCAAACGCGGGTCGCTACGGTGGCGGCGCGCTCAGTTTGGGCGGGGAGCAGCTTGAAAAAGGGGTCGAGTTTTGGCTGCAGGCAGTGCAGGAACAGCCGGACGATTTGCCCGCGCAAAACACTCTAGGCGCGTTACTTATGCAGCAACATCGCCCGGCCGAGGCGATCTCAATTTGGGAACATGCATTGACACAAAATCCCAATGATGGAAATGCCCAAAGCAATCTTGCGTGGGCGCTTGCGGCCTGTCCGGAGGCGCGATTGCGCAACGGAACCCGCGCGCTCGAATTGATAACTAGTGCGATGAAATTACCGGACGCAACATCGCCGATCCTCTACCGGACCCTCGCCGCCGCTTACGCTGAATGCGGCCGCTTCGACGACGCGATCGGTGCCGCGAACGAAGGTCGGAAGCTTGCGCGCGTCGAGGGCAACACGAGTCTCAGCGCAGAACTGGACGCCAACCTCGCGCTCTTTCGTCAACATCAACCAATTCGCGATGAATCGATGTCCCAGCGCTGACCAAGGAATATCCTTGCAACTTCGCTCCCCCGTCCGAAGCTTTCATTACCTATGAACTTGCTCGCGAGTTTCATGAATCTGGCTGGTCCGGATTTAATCGTCATTCTACTCATCGTGCTCGTGCTTTTCGGCGCCAAAAAATTGCCCGAACTCGCGAAGGGAATGGGGCAGGCGGTTAAAGAATTCCAAAAAGCGAAAGACGAATTCACGGACGAGTTGCACAAGGCGGAAACTTCTGAGCCGAAAGCACCTGATGTGCGGCAGGCTCAAGCGACCGTTCCACGCATCGAGCAATCCGCGCCCGTCATACCGCCCGATCCGAGTCCAACGGTGACGCCGGTCGACAAGACTGATATCGTTTAATTGGCGGCTGCACCCGGTTGACGTTCTCGCCAGCGTGCGAGACTTTCGCCGCTCACATGTCCGACCCTGCACTGCGACAGCAAATCAAGGAAATGCTCGTGAAGAGCCTGATGCTGCAGACCACTCCCGACCAGATCGGCGATAATCTTCCGCTGTTCGGTCCAAACAGCCTTGGGCTCGACTCAATCGATGCGCTCGAGCTGGCTGTCAGCATGGAAAAAACATTCGGCGTTGGCCTGCCGAATTCTGAGATTGCGACTAAGGCCCTGCGCAGCGTGAGCACGATGGCCGATTACATTTGCGAAAATCGCGGCTCGTTGCCGGATTCGCCAGCGTGAATTTCCTTTTTCTCGAGAGCAGCCGCAGCTGGGGCGGCCAGGAATATCGCACCTGTCTCGAGATCAACTGGCTAAACGCGAACGGTCACGCAGCATGGTTCATTGTCGATCCCGACAGCGAAGTTTTCGCGAAGGCGCGCGAAGCCGGGACGCGTGTGCTGCCGTTGAATCTCAAGCAGCGCTTTAACGTCCTGACCACGCTGCGTCTGTGGAAGTTCTGTCGCGCGCACGCGATCGACATCGTGAAAACGTACAGCTCGAAAGATCATTGGCTCGCGCTGCCGTTGTATTGGGCGGGCTGGCCGCTGACCCGGTCGCGTTGCATCACCGATCCGGTCGGCAGCTGGAGTCGCAGCTACATTTTTCGGCACGGCTGTTCCAAGGTTGTCGCCGACGCCGGCGTGATAAAAACGCAGCTCGTCGAGAAGAATGGCGTGGATGCAAATCGCATCGAAGTCATCGGCTCGGCGGTGCATTTGGACAAATTCAATCCGGAGCACGATGGCGCGGCTTTTCGACAGGAATTCGGTGTCGTAACGGAGGCGCCGTTGATCGTTAACATCGGGATGATTCGTCCCGACAAAGGACAGACTCAGCTCGCGGAAGCTGCCGCGCTGGTAGTCGCGCAGCGTCCGGACGCACGCTTCATATTCGTGGGAAAAGGAACAGGGAAAGGAACGCGCGAAGCTCGACTCCGCGAAGTGATTAATGCGGCAGGAATCGCGGACAAAGTTTTCATGGCCGGATATCGCTGGAACACGCCGGAAATTCTCGCCGCGGCGGACATCGTGGCAATCGCATCGCTGCACACCGAAGCGTCGCCGATCGTCCTTCGAGAAGCCTTCGCTTGCGGCCGGGCCGTGGTTGCGACTGCGGTCGGCGACGTTCCCGAGGTCATGGTCGATGGCGAAAACGGGTTACTGGTGAATCCGGGATCGCCTTTGGAATTAGCGACGGCGATCCTTCGCTTCATTGACGACGATGCCTTGAGATTGCGTTGTGCGAATAATGCCCTGCAATTCGCGCGCAAGCATTTCGCTTTCGATCAGATGATGGCGTCGAAATTAAGCGTCGATGAAACGCTGGTGAACGCGACCCGGGCTAAGCGCCGGCCACGTTAATCGCATCGATCAGCTGGCGAAACCGGCCGAAACTTCGTCGATGCGGCGTTAATACAAGTCGCGGCAGATCCCAAATCTCCGGCTCGTTTTTTTCCTGTCGCAGCGCTGTCGTCTGCTCGATTTCGCCGAGACGAACGACGTCGGCAAAATCGCGGTTTAAGGAAACAAGGCCGGAGGACGAAATCTTGTGCGCAAGCCGTATGACGAGCTGCTCGCCCACCCAGCGGGAGGATTGATAAACGCTGTAGAAATTCACGATCTCTGCCACGGCCGCAGCGACCGTCTCGAACCGTTTGAACAGACAAAAATCTTCCTTGCCGATGTAACCGAAATCGAAGAGCTGCTCCGTCACAAATCTCAGCCACGTTTCCCAGTAACGGCCATCCGGTTTATCGAGCAGGACGATGGGAATGATCCTCGCTTTTCCAGTTTGCATCAGTGTCAACGCCTCGAATCCTTCGTCCATGGTGCCGAAGCCGCCCGGGAAAAGCGCGAAGGCGTGCGTTTCCTTCACGAAATTCAGCTTACGCGTGAAGAAGTAATTGAAGTTGATGAGCTTTGGGTCGCCCTCAATCGTCACATTCGCGTGCTGCTCGAAGGGCAAGCGAATGTTCAGTCCGAAACTTTTCGCGCGACCCGCCCCGAGTTGCGCGGCGCCCATGATTCCCTCACCGCCTCCAGTGATGACCATATAGTTTCGCGCCACCATCTCCCGCGCGAACTCTTCCGCGGCGATGTACTGTGCTTCGCTGGGCGGCGTTCGCGCTGAACCGAAGACACACACTTTCCGGAATTGCCGATAACCGGAAAATACCTTGGCAGCATATCGCATCTCCTTGAGCGACCGCGTCATCAGTTTCAGGTCGGCGGTTCCCATTTTGTCCCGCGCCATCTTCAGCACGGTGACGATCATCTCCTCGATTAATTCCGGAGATTTTTCCGCGCCCCAATCCGATACGAGTTCGCGCACACGCTCATCGAACGCGGGATCGATCGTTGACTGTCGTTGCGACGGTTGGTTATGCGTGGCGCCGCCGGTAAAATCTTCCATGTCGCTTTATTGGATATGAGATCCAATTGACCCCGACCTGGCGTACTCAAAAGGAATCACCGCGTGATCGAGCAGGTTCGGTTTCGCCTTCCACTGCAGAAACGTCGCCGCGATCGAATCGTCGAGAATTTTTACCCCGGTACTGCGGAGGACTTTAATCTCCGTGACCTTCCCATTACTGCGGTCAATCGTTAATCGAAACCAGCCTTTGCCACTTTTGTGCCAGGCTTTTGCGATCTCCGGATACTTGGGCGGATAGGCTTTTGTAAAGTAAGCGTTTAACTCGCTCGGCGGCGGTTCCGCTTTGAAGTTTTCGGCAAACCCCGATGAAACTGTTGCCAATAGCACACTCAGCCAGATGAATTCCTTTCGCATGTTACGAGGTTAAAACTCGACGATTCAGCGTCAACCGAATGCTTACGAAGCGGAGACAAGGTCCGCGAGAATTTCGTCCATGTTTCGAATTGGCAGCGAATAATGTCCGGCGCCCTCGATTATCCGCAGACGACACTGGGGCAGCCGCTGGGACACGCCTTCCGCCAGCGAGTAATGAAACGCGCGATCGGACGTGCCGTGCCACAGGCGAACCGGGACATTCACCTCCTCCAACGCGAATCCCCACGGACGAATGTAAATCTCAGCATCGGCCAGAACGCCGGCAGCCGATACGCGCCACGCGTTGCGCGAACTCTCGAAACACGCCTCGAAGGCGCGTGCATCGCGCAACACGTTGGCGTCGCATGGCTGCAAAGTTTTTAGCAATAGCGGCCGAAGTGAAAATGGGACCCGACGTGACGCGAATGGCTGGGCGACGTGAAACAACGCTCGTAAAAGGCGCGGCGCGGCGCGGTTGATGCGAATTCCCCAGCGATATAAACGCAGCAATCCAGCATGATCTCGCAGTTCCGCAATCGACGGTGCGCCGCTCGCGATCGCGATCGCGGGGACGCGTTCCGGAAGCGCCATCGCCGTCGCATACGCATACGGAGCACCGCCGGAAATCGCGAGCACGCGGAAAAGATTCAGTCCTAAATGGTCGGCCAATTCCTCCACCAGCGGAGGCCAGTCGCGCAGTGTTCGATCGGCGCGAAATGTGGAATCCCGAATCCCGGGACGATCTGGTGAAATAATCCTGACGCGGTGGCGACAAGCCGCTTCGTGAGCGAGCGCAGCCATCGTGCGGGAGCTGGGCCAGCCGTGGAAAAAAAATACCGGATCGCCAGTGGGGTCGCCGTATTCGGAAAAGGCGACCTCGTCGCCATTTGCGCGCAGCATTCGCTGGTTGCTCTCCATGCAGGTATCGTATGGTGGATCACGCGGCGCGCGAACTCCTGGCTCGACAATTAAGATCGAAACGTGCGCACAGTTTGTATCCCGCCCGCGTATTCAATGGTATGAACGAGAATTCTCAATCGGGCTTTGGCAAAATTTCCATACACGGCGATGGCGTAGGCGCCCCGACGCCACAGCTCATCGAGCAACGAGCGCGCGAGCTGGCTCTGATCGAAGAGCGTGATCCCGAAAATTTCACCGAAGCCCATTGGGACCAGGCGCGTCGCGAATTAATGGGGGTGCAATCCCCCACCGCTCCCGAGGAACTGGAAGGCCTGCGTGAACCGGAGGATGAGCACGAATTTGTGCCTGCGACCGAGGGCCATCGCGCTCCGCGGGCGGGCGCTGATGACGACGACGAAACGGTGGGACAAAGTCTTGTCAGCGGCGGACTCGAAGAGGCGGCGCACGACCAAATGGTCGAGGCGCGCCGTGAAGAGCTCGAGCACGAGCGCGAAGGTTAGACCGGTGGCGCAAGCGATCGAAACGATCCCGTCGACTGTGTCGCCACGCGCGCGAGAGCAAAGCGATTTGCGACGCCGTTATCAGGAGACACGGGCGCTCTCGCTGCGCCTTTGCGAAAATCTCGAGCCCGAAGATTTTGTCGTGCAATCGATGCCGGATGTCAGCCCGACAAAATGGCATCTCGCACACACGACATGGTTCTTCGAAACCTTCGTTTTAAAACCCCACCTGCCCGGCTACAAATCGATCGTGCCCGAGTACGCGTTTCTGTTTAATTCGTACTATAACGCCGCCGGCGACATGCATCGCCGCGATCTGCGCGGGTTGATTTCCCGGCCTACGGTCGCCGCCACGCGTCGCTACCGGCAATCGATCGACGAGCACGTTGCCAAACTGCTGGACATCGCGAGCGAGCAAATCCGGGACGAACTCGAAGAGACAATAACACTCGGCATTCATCACGAGCAGCAGCATCAGGAACTGCTCGTTACCGACATCAAGCACGTGCTCGCGCAGAATCCGTTGCACCCGATTTATCTCGCGCGGAAGGAGGAGGCGGAGATCGGAAATGCGGCCCCGCTTCGCTTCATTACCTTCGACGAAGCGATCGAGGAAATCGGGCATCAAGGCGAAGGATTTTCGTACGACAATGAAGCACCGAGACACCGCGCGCTGGTTGGTAAATTCTCCATCGCCCACCGACTTGTCACTAATGGCGAATACATCCAATTCATCGAAGCGGGCGGCTATTCGCAATCGAAGTTCTGGCTTTCGTTAGGGTGGACGAACGTGAGCGAACAGCGCTGGGAGGCGCCGTTGTATTGGGAAAAACGCGATGGGGCGTGGTGGAACTTTACCCTGTCAGGTTTCCGACCGGTCGCACTGCACGAGCCAGT
This sequence comes from Chthoniobacterales bacterium, assembly GCA_038323965.1. Classification (GTDB taxonomy): domain Bacteria; phylum Verrucomicrobiota; class Verrucomicrobiia; order Chthoniobacterales; family UBA10450; genus JBBQHM01. Next base: position 10,339 of record JBBQHM010000003.1, read on the forward strand.
AACGCACGTCAGCTATTTCGAGGCTGACGCCTACGCCAACTGGTCGGGCGCGCGCTTGCCGACGGAATTCGAGTGGGAACGCGTGGCCGCTTCATTACCAATCGAAGGCAACTTCGTGGACGACCGACGTTTTCATCCGCGCGCAGCTAACGAATCGCAGAACGGAAATTTACAGCAGATGTTTGGGGACGCCTGGGAGTGGACACGGAGTTCCTACTCTCCGTATCCGGGCTATCGTGCCGCGCCCGGGGCACTCGGCGAATACAACGGGAAGTTCATGTGTAACCAGTACGTTCTACGTGGCGGTTCCTGCGCGACGTCGCGGTCACATGTCCGCGCGACCTACCGAAATTTTTTCCAACCGGAGAAGCGGTGGCAATTCACCGGGATCCGGCTAGCGCGCGACGTCCGATGAGCGGACAGGCTGGCGAAGTAGCTGTTCTCGATCTCGCACCGGAAACTGGCGATTTCCGGGCTGAACTCATGGATGGGCTTACCAGGACTCCACGCTTTCTACCGTGTAAGTATTTCTACGACGAGATCGGTTCAGAACTTTTCCTGAAAATCTGTGAACTGCCGGAGTACTACATCACGCGCACCGAGCTTCAGATTCTCCGCGATTACGCCGGTGAGATCGCGGCTACCCTCGGACCTGGCGTCGAGTTGATCGGATTCGGGACCGGGGCCGGAACAAAAACTCGGCTGCTGATATCGCATCTCGAAGATCCTGTTGCTTATATCCCCGTCGATATTTCGAAGGATCAGCTCGTCGAGTCGTCCGCCACGTTTGCGCGGGATTTTCCTGACATGGATGTGCTGCCAGTTTGCGCCGACTATTTGCAACCATTGGTGTTGCCGGCGGCGCTTCGGCCCGCGCATAAACGCGTGGTCTATTTCCCGGGCTCAACTATCGGTAATTTCGAGCCGCGGGACGCTGAGATTTTTCTGCAACGCATCGCCGACATTTGCGGACGTGGCGGCGCTTTGCTTATCGGCGTCGACCTTCAAAAAGACTCCGCGATTATTGAGAGCGCCTATAACGATTCGGCCGGCGTCACCGCCCGGTTCAATCTAAATATTCTCGCGAGAGCGAACCGCGAACTTGGCGCCAATTTCGATCTCGACCTGTGGGACCACCGGGCGATCTACGATGCGAAGATCGGCCGCATTGAGATGCATCTCATCAGCAAAACGCACCAGACTGCAAACATTGGCGGCGAAACATTTATGTTCGGTGCAGGCGAGCATGTCGTAACGGAATTTTCGTACAAATATTCTGTCGCCGGCTTTACGCAGATGGCGCGCAGTGTGGGCATGAAATTCGAGCGGCTTTGGACTGATCAGGCACAGCTCTTCGGCCTATTCCTATTTCAAGTCGTAATCTGAACGCGTTCGTCCAGCTCGTCGGCATTGGTAAAACTTTCGGGGATGCGCCCGCGCTGCAGTCGACGGATTTAATATTTGCCCGCGGGAAAACCACGGTGCTCATCGGTCCCAGCGGATGTGGCAAATCAACTCTGCTCCGTTTGATTATCCGGATCCTCTCGCCGGATAGCGGCCGCGTGCTGTTTGATGGCATGGAAGTCACTGCCACAAACGTCGCGGCGCTGCGACATCGCACCGGATACGTCATCCAGGATGGAGGATTATTTCCGCACCTGACTGCGAGAGAGAATGTCCTGCTTCTTCCGCGTCATCTTGGACGCACACCAGCGGAAATGGAGCTACGAATCGGAGAGCTCTGCGCGCTAACCCGATTTCCCGAAGCAGCGATGAACCGCTACCCCGCGGAACTTTCTGGTGGCCAACGCCAGCGCGTCAGCCTGATGCGCGCACTCGTGCTGGCGCCCGAGCTTCTCCTCCTCGACGAACCTCTCGGCGCACTTGATCCGCTGGTGCGCATCGCATTGCAGCGTGATTTGAAGGAAATTTTTACACGTCTCCAGCAGACAACGATTCTCGTCACGCACGATCTCGCCGAGGCGGCGTATTTGGCGGACGAAATCGTCCTGATGAAAGAAGGACGCGTTGTGCAGAAGGGAACTCTCAGCGATCTGCGCGATCATCCGGCGGAGCCATTCGTCACCGAATTCATTGAGGCGCAACGTTCTCTAACCTTCGCATGAAGCGGCTCCTCGTTATCACACTTGGCGGTCTGATTTGCGGCCATGCCGTAGCCGCGAAACCAGTTGTCATTGGCTCTAAAAAATTCACCGAATCTTACGTGCTCGGCGAAATCGCGAGCCGCGCGATACGGCGGGCGGGACTGGAGACAGAAATCCGAGCAGGGATGGGCGGAACGATCATCGTCTGGGAAGCGCTACGAAGTGGGGCGATCAGTTGTTACGCCGACTACACCGGCACGATTGCCGAGGAAATTCTGAAGCAACCTAATTTGAAATCGGAAGACGAGATCCGCGCCGAGCTGGCAAAATTTGGAATCGGAATGACGGCGGAACTTGGCTTCAACAACACCTACGCCCTGGTGTTGCGTCGTGATGTGGCAGAGCGCATGCACCTCCGCTCGATCAACGATTTGAAGAATCATCCTGAATTGCGTTTTGGCCTTACCCACGAATTCCTGGATCGAAAGGATGGCTGGCGTCCGCTCGCGGAACGGTACGGAATTGGGACGACGAACGTGCGCGGAATCGACCACGGCCTCGGGTACGACGGGCTCAAGCGCGGTGAGATCGACTTGAAAGATGCATACTCAACCGACGCGAAAATCGCGGAAAACGAGTTGGTGACATTGGTCGACGACCAACGTTTTTTTCCACAATACAAAGCAGTATTTCTCTATCGACTCGATGCGCCAGCGGCCGCAATTGACGCGTTGCAGCAGCTCTCCGGCACGCTGAATGAGGAGCGAATGACGAAGTTGAACGCCGAAGCGGAGCGGACGAAAAATTATGCGCATGCGGCCGACATCTATTTCCATAACGAGAATTCGACATCGACCGCCGCTGAAAGCTTCTCGAGCCGATTAACGCGTTGGACCCTCCGCCATTTGCAACTTGCGGGAATCTCGCTACTGCTCGCCATCCTCGTGGGCGTCCCACTTGGAATCGTCGCCAGCCGCGGAGGATTCGCCGGAAGCGCCATTCTCGCCTTCGCCAGCACGGTGCAAACGATCCCATCCCTGGCAATTCTTGCGCTCCTAATTCCGCTTCCCTTTTTCGGTATCAGCGTGCGCACGGCCATCGCGGCGCTTTTTCTCTACGGACTTCTACCGATTGTTCGGAACACCGCGACCGGACTGCAAAGCATTGCGCCGTCGATCCGCGAGTCCGCGATCGCACTGGGATTGAATGGGCGCGCTCGTCTATTTCAAATCGAGCTACCAATCGCCTCCCGCACGATTCTTGCGGGCATCAAAACGAGCGCAGTGATTAATATCGGAACAGCGACGCTGGCCGCGTTGATCGGAGCGGGCGGATTAGGCGAACCGATCATTAGCGGCCTGAACCTCAACGATCACCGCACAATTCTCGAGGGCGCAATCCCGGCGGCGATCCTCGCGTTGTTAGTGCAGTGGTTCTTCGATGGGCTCGATCGAGTTTTGATCCCGCGCGGGCTACGACTCTAGCGTTCTTATGGCAATCGCATCGCGTAATCCGGCAACGGGAGAGCTGCAAAAAGAATTCGCGGCGCTGACTGCTGACGGACTGGAGGCGAAACTCGCCAAATCGCGCAGCGCATTCCAACGCCATCGCGCCACAGAATTTCCGGAGCGAGCCGCGTGCATGAATGAGGCCGCTTCAATTCTCGAGCGCGACGCCGATCGGTATGCCCGAATCATCACCAATGAGATGGGGAAACTCCTGCGCGCCGCCGTGGAGGAGATCGAGAAATGTGCCCGTTGTTGTCGCTTCTACGCGGAAAACGCGGGCGCGTTCCTCGCCGAGCACGAGGTTCAAACCGACGCGAAGCGAAGCTATGTGCGATACGACCCGATTGGGACCGTCCTCGCAATCATGCCTTGGAATTTTCCTTTCTGGCAGGTGTTCAGGTTCGCGGCTCCCGCGTTAATGGCAGGCAACGCTGGCCTGCTCAAGCACGCGTCAAACGTGCCCGGATGCGCTCTCGCTATCGAGGAAATCTTTCAACGGGCGGGATTTCCAGAGGGCCTTTTTCAATCTCTGCTCATCGAGAATAAAACGACGGAGCAGATCATCGCCGACCCGCGGATTGCAGCTGTCACGCTGACCGGCAGTGACCGTGCCGGTGCCGCCGTCGCGAGCGCAGCGGGACGCGCGCTCAAGAAAACAGTTCTGGAACTCGGCGGCAGCGACCCGTTTATCGTGATGCCGAGCGCTGACCTCGAAGCTGCGGTTGCTGCGGCCGTGAAATCACGAACCATTAACACCGGGCAGTCGTGCATCGCGGCCAAGCGATTCATCCTGCACGAACAAATATGCGATTCTTTTGTTGCGAAATTCGTCGCTCAAATGCGGGCGCTGCGAGTGGGCGACCCGCTCGATGAATCGACCGATGTCGGACCGTTGTCGTCCGAACAAATCCTGCGCGGCGTCGACGAACAGGTGCAGAAATCGATTGCCCTGGGCGCAAAATGCCTCACCGGCGGCCGGCGCCTCGATCGCAAGGGATCTTATTACGAGCCGACAGTTCTGGCGGAGATTCCACATGATTCGCCCGCCAGCCGCGAAGAAATCTTCGGTCCTGTGGCCGCGATGTTTTGCGTGGACGGCGTGGCTGCCGCGATCGCGTTAGCGAACGATCACCAGTACGGACTTGGCGCGAGCATTTGGACGAACGACGCAAGCGAGCGCGAATCTTTTGCGCGAGGCGTGGAGTCCGGAATGATCTTTGTCAATGCGATGGTCGCCTCCGATCCGCGTCTCCCGTTCGGCGGAGTGAAACACTCGGGTTACGGTCGCGAATTGAGCGCGGAAGGGATCCGCGAATTTGTGAACATCAAGACCGTCTACGTCGCTTCATAGAGCCGGCGGAGGTGACGCGACCGTTGGTAATCCGGTCCAGACATTGATACAAATCCTCGAGTTTTTCGATTTGGGTCGCGCCCACAGATCGCAGCGTCTCCGCGTAGGTGTGGGCGGACCGTCCTCCAACGACGAGCGTGCATCCGGACGGCAGAAGCTTGGCCAGTTTGATAAGATCGCGGCGCACTTCGGGATCGTTCTGCGGATAGACGATGCTTATTCCCACCGCCTGGGGGTGCAACTGCTGCACCGTGCCGATTAATTCCTCAACCGGAAGCGACGCGCCCAGATAGGTAGCCTTCCATCCGTGACTTCGCGCAGCGGCCGTCGCCAGGATCGCTCCCATCTCATGCAACTGACCAGATGGCGTGGTGACGATCATATGCGGTGCTCCGGCAGGCTCAGCATAGGGGCGCGCGAAGGCCGCCAGAAACGCCGTCACGGTGGTGGTCATGAATCGTTCCTGTCGAATACTCAAATCGCCGAGCCGCCAAAGTTCGCCGACGCGGGCGGCGATCGGGGCGATAATCTTGTGCAGAAGAGCGGGCGAACCGAAAGCGATCGCTGCCTGGTCGAGCACGTCGTTCAATCCGCTCGCATCGAGCTGCCGAATTCTGGCGATCGCTGCGGCGATGAATTGCTCTGCGTCCGGCGCGGAAATTCGCTCCGCACTACTCGAGACGCCCGCTTCCCTGACAAGTTTGGTCAACCGCGCGTTCGGCAAATTAGCAACCTGACCGATCGAATGCCCTGCGTGAACAGCGCGGCGCAATAGATTCAAGCGCGCCACATCGTTCGCAGAATAGACGCGGCGCGAGTTTGACGATCGAACCGGCTTCACCGCGCCGTATCGCTTCTCCCACGCACGGATGACATGCGCCGAGAGCGACGTCTGGCGCGCCACCATCTTGATGGTGAGGAAGGGGTCAGGCATTGCACAGATGTTAGACAAAAGTGATTACGTTCGTCGCGCTCTTTTGGATTGTGCCGTCGCGCTTCCTCCGACGATCTTCGAGGCCGATGGACGCACCTGCACAATCCGTTTACCCCCCGGGCTTCCGGCCCCGGCGCGGATTGAACTGGTTCATCATTGGATTGCTCTACGCATCCTTTTACATGTGCCGATACAACTTCCGGTTTGCCACTCCGGGCATGGTCGCAGATCTCGGATTCACCACCTTTCAGATCACGGGAATGCTCAGCGCGTGGTCCATCGCATACGGCACGGGTCAGCTCGTCAACGGTTTGCTGACTGATCGCATCGGCGGGAAAACGGCGATGCTTATCGGCGCAGCGGGCACCATAATCATCAACCTTATTTTCGGATTCGCATCGTTCGCGGGAACATTCACTACCTTCGCGGCGATCTGGCTGATGAATGGCTATGTGCAGTCATTCGGCGCGCCGGGGATGATCAAGATGAATGCGGCGTGGTTCCGCCGCACTGAGCGCGGGACGTTTGCCGGCATTTTTGGATTCATGATTCAGCTCGGGCAATTTGGAATCAACAACCTGGCGCCAGTGATTCTCGCCGGATTTACGATCGGCACGTGGGTGATCGCGAAAAATGATTGGCACTGGCTTTTCCGTCTTCCACCGATTGTTGTCGCCGTCGCTGCGGTCTTGCTGGTGATTTTTGTCAAAGACACACCGGAGGAGGCTGGGTATCACGGCCTGATCGAAGACAGCGCAAAAACCGAGAGCCGCGCCAGTCTGCGCGATTCATTCACGACGATTTTTACGCACCCGCTTATCTGGTTTTACGCGATTGCATACGCGTGCACCGGAGCTGTCAGAAACAGTTCCGATCAGCTCATGATTTTGTATTTCCACGATCGGCTGAAATTGAATCTCGCGGATAAGCCTCCCGCAATTTTCTGGACCGTGAACCTGATGCCGCTGGTCGCTGTCCTCGGTTCCTTCAGCGCGGGAATCATCTCGGATAAATTCTGCAAGGGCCGCCGTTCGCCCGTGGCAATGACGTTATACTTCGTCGAGTGCGCTGTGATTTTGACGGCGGCAATCGTCATCGCCGCCGGCGTGGTGCAGCCAACTCCAATCGGGATATTCATCGGTTGCATGTTTCTCGTGCTGGTCGCGCTCACCGCGAATTCGACCCATGCCATTGTCGGGACGGCGGCGCCGATGGACATTGGCGGAAGGAAAATGGCGGGCTTCGCGTCCGGCGTCGTTGATTCCTTCCAATATTACGGCACCGCCATCGCGCTTCCCGTGACCGGCTGGCTGATCGACCGCCATGGCTGGGGCGTCTGGTATCCGATCATGGCGAGTTTTGGCGCGATCGGCGGAATCGCGATGTTGATGGTCATGCGCAAGCAGCAGCGCATGCGGACGATCGGCGATGAGCGCGCCGACTCCCGCTAGAAAAATTCCAGCTGCGGAGTGACGCGTCGAAACGCCTCCGTCGAGAGCTGCGGCCGCGCCCCCATTCCAGCGCGTCGGCACGCAGCCTGAAAAAGCAGCGCGATTTGTTCGGCAAAGATTCCTTCGCCGATTTGCCGCGTTCCCCACTTGGAATCGTAAAGCCGATCGCCCCCCCGCATCTCGCGAATTCGACCCAGCACCTTCTCTTTTCGATCTGGAAAGTGTTCCTGAAGCCAGCGCTCGAAGAGCGGCGCCACCGCCCATGGCAAACGGAGCAAAACGTAGCCCGCGAATTGGGCGCCGGCCTTCGCGCAAGCCTCCAGGATCGCAGGCATTTCATGGTCAGTGATTCCCGGAATGATGGGCGCGACCATGATCCCAACGGGAATGCCGGCCGCGCGCAACTGCGCGATCGCTTCAAGGCGAGCAGCGGGCGCGGAGGTGCGCGGCTCAAGAATGCGTTGCAGCTTCACGTCGAGTGAAGTCACCGAGAGATTCACCGCGACAGCATGATGTGACGCGAGCTCCGAGAGAACGTCGATGTCTCGAGCGACCAGGCGATTCTTCGTCAGGATTCCCACGGGATTACGAAATTTCGCGAGAACTTTCAGACAAGCACGGGTGATCTGCAGCTCGCGCTCGATCGGCTGGTACGGGTCGGTGACGCCGCTCAGCACGACAGTCTGCGGCTTCCACTTTCGCGACGATAGTTCCTGCTCGAGCAGCGCAGCCGCGTTTTCCTTAACCATAATCCTGCTTTCGAAATCGACCCCCGCGGAGAAGCCAAGAAATTCATGAGTTGGACGCGCGAAGCAGTAAATGCAGCCGTGCTCACAGCCTCGATACGGATTTACGCTCGCCTCGAAACCGACGTCGGGACTGTTGTTGCGGGAGATGATGCTTTGCGTCGAATCGCGCAGGTAAAGGGTCTGCACGCGCTTGGGACCTTCATCGTCCATCAGCAATTCGCTGCGATCTTCCTCGATGTGAAGTTTCTCGAAACGATTAGCAGGATTAATCGACGCGCCCCTACCCCTGAGCGGATCGTTGGTGGAAGTGCGATCCCCGTGCGTTTCGCGAACATGACGCCAGAGAACTTTCGCATTTGGCCGCGCAGGCATGCACATATGTTCACATGAACATGTGCGCTGTAAAGTCTAATCGCAGCAGCTTGCCGATTGCCTTCCGCGCAGGATAATTGCGCTGCGCAACCGGAGGGGTGGTCGAGCGGTTGATGGCTCCAGTCTTGAAAACTGGCAGGGCGAAAGCCCTCGTGGGTTCGAATCCCACCCCCTCCGCCGTTCGTCAGCGCGCAGTCGACAGTTCTTTTCGCAGGAAGGTAGATGCGACTATAAAGGCGCACGCCGCGCCGATAATGACTCCGCCGATGACGTCCGAAAAATAGTGCGCCATAAGGTAAATCCGCGAACATCCGATGACCGCGGGAATTATTAGAAGTGGCGTCCCGATCTTCCGTCGCGCGAGCAACAAGGTGGTGAAGAAAGCGACGGACGCTGTGACGTGGCCCGAGGGAAAGGAATGAAATTTTGAGGTCAATTTAGGTCCGTTCCAGTTGTGGTTTTCATGAGCTGAGGGCCGGGCGCGGCCGAGCGTCATTTTCCCAACCCGCGCTGCTGCTCCGCCCACCGCGCATGCGATAACCAGGGCCAGACCTAGGCGCACCCACGTTTTGTTGCCTCGCAAATAAGCGACCGCCATTCCGGCGAGTGCGATCAACACATGTCCTTCCCAATCGCCCAGGATGCTCACCCAGCGCATGAAATGCGTGCCCGCTTTGGTTTGATGAGCGATAACCCATTGCTCAATCGCGGTATCAAACCAAAAACTTCCGACCAGGAGCGCGGTCGCCACGAGTGCGAATATCAGCCATCGCAGCCATGGAGCATCGAAATCGAGTTTGTGTTTCACGCGGCTCTATCCTTGAATGCGCCCTCTGAACTCGGCAACTCGCAATTCACTGCTACTCTTCCTCGGCTGCATTATTTTTCACGTGCTAGGCACCTGGACTTTGCCACTTATCGACCGCGATGAGCCGCGCTTCGCGGAGGCCTCACGCGAGATGCTGCAACGCGGTGATTACGTCGTTCCCTACTTCAATAACGCTTACCGTTTCGACAAACCTCCGCTCACCTATTGGTTTCAGGTCGCCAGTTACCGGGTCTTTGGCGACAACGATTTTGCGGCCCGTTTCCCTTCGACGGTGGCCGCGGCACTCACCGCTGTTCTGCTTCTTATTTGGGGGAAACGCCTCGGCGGCGACCAACTGGGCTGGGCGGCCGCGTTAGTTTTTTCATTATCGTTACAAACTTTCATTCACGCGAAAGCCGCGGTCGCAGACATGTGGCTGGTGTTCTTCGTGACAGCCGCGCACTGGGCTGCTTTCAAACTCCTATTCCCTGCAGGGATCGACCGCCGCCGATGGATCGCATGGATAACATTGTACGGTGCTCTCGCTCTCGCATTTCTTGCGAAAGGCCCGATCGGATGGACGCCGCTGATCACCCTCGCCGCCATGAAATTCGCGCGTCGCGACATCTCGCTGCGAAACCTCGGGATGCTGACCGGCATTCCGTTCACGCTCGCGCTAGTCTGCGCCTGGGGAATTCCCGCGCTCATCCAGACGCACGGAGAATTCTGGCGGGTCGGTATCGGTCATCATGTGATCGACCGCTCAGTCGCAACGATGGAAGGTCACGGTGCCGCCTCGCCGCTCGCCTATCTGGCGCTGCTGCCGTTCTACTTCGTCACGGTCTTCGCCAGCTTTTTCCCCTGGTCGACCAAGTTGCCCGCGCTGGTGAAATCGGTCTGGCGAAACCGCGATGCGACCGACGCTTATTTAATCGCCGGCGTCCTGGCGATATTCTTCACCTTCACGCTTGTGCGCACGAAACTACCGCACTACACGCTCCCGGCATTACCGCTGCTTAGTCTTCTCCTAGCCCGGCACGTTCGCTTCGAATTCATCAAGCGCGTCGCCCTGTTTGCGACCATTGCGATGATTCTGGTTGCGCTTTTATTGCCGCCCATCGCGGCCAAACAATTCCCCGCGCTATCACTTTTCCGCTCCGCCCAATCCGATCTCCTGCCGCAAACCGAACTGGCGACGGTTGAATTCACCGAGCCGAGTCTGGTTTGGTATTTCCGCCAGTGTCTCGCTGGATATGTGAAAATTATTCGACCACGCGAAGCAGAAGCATTTCTTCAGCAACCCGGGCCGCGTGCTTTGTGTATTCCGACCGGATTGGTGCAGGAACGTCTGCCAACGCTCGATCCGGCCTGGAAAGTTTACACGACCCACGGGATCAACATCGCGAAAGGCAAAGCTGTCGATCTCAGTTTGATCATCAAACAGCCGTGACGGTTTGCAGTTTCGCGGTCGTCTGTTACCGATTCGACGCATGATTACTTCGCTCGCCGGCCGCCTGACGCATGCGCTCCCGACGCACGCGGTCATCGATGTGCACGGAGTTGGTTACGAGGTCTTCATCCCGCTCTCGAGTTACGATAAATTGCCGACACCGGGACAGGAGGTGCAGATCCTGACGCATCTGCATGTCCGCGAAGATGCGCAGATTTTGTATGGGTTCATGACCACGGCCGAGCGGGATCTGTTTCGCCTGCTCGTAAATAACGTCAGCGGCATCGGTCCAAAGCTTGCGCTCGCAGTGCTCAGCGGAATGAGCGTAAATAATTTTAAGTCTGCGGTGGTGAACAATGACACCGCGGCGCTCTCGAAAATTAGCGGGCTTGGCAAAAAAACAGCCGAACGGATCGTGCTGGAGTTGAAAGATAAACTTGGCGTGGTGGCAGCGTGGGAAGCTGCGAGCTCCAAACAGGCGCCGACACCGGAGCAGGAGCAGGCGAATGAAGCGGTGCTTGCGCTCATTGCCTTGGGCTACAAACAGGTCGATGCGCACAAGGCCGTGCGCGATCTGCAGGAACACGAAGGACGCGATAAATCTGCCGAAGAGCTCGTGAAACTGGCGCTGAAACGGATCGCCGCAGGTCGATGATGTTCTCCGGTCATCCCGAGCGCAGTCGAGGGACCCCGCCGCGACAGTATTTGCGTGACTCGGCGGGATCGCTCGACTGCGCTGCGCTTCGCTCGGGATGACGAGAATGCCCGACCCGGCGCAGACGAAGCTCGCTGCCATCCGGTCAGCGAAACCAGCGGAAAGTCTGTTCGCGGAGAAGGACTGGCTCTGGTCCCCCGACCCGTTTCCGATCGATGCCAAATTCGAACGCGAACTCGAGCAACTCGGACATCAGCTGCTCGTTTTCCAGCGAGCGTGCAATCAGCTTTACCAGTTAAGCGCGCGCGGGAAGCAACCGGCCTGGGTCGCCCAATACCTCGACGCGGGGAAACCGCCGGAGCTGATCGAATTTTCACGAAACAAAATTTTCCGCGAAGAAGTACCCCGCGTGATTCGACCCGACCTGGTGTTGACGGAAACGGGCTTCACCATCGCGGAGATCGATTCCGTGCCCGGGGGAATCGGACTGACGGCATGGCTTAACGAGACCTATGCGTCAAGCGGCGACGCTATTCTGGGAGGTCCGACCGGGATGCTGGATGGCTTCGCCAGCGTCCTGCCGGATGGTGGCGACATCGTCATCTCGGATGAAGCCGGTACCTATCGCCCGGAGATGATATGGACAGCCGCCAGTTTAAATGCGCGCAATGCCAGCAAGCATTGGAAAGTCGTTCGCGCTGAGGATTACAAACCTGCACCCGGACGCGATGTTTACCGCTTCTTCGAACTCTTCGATCTACCGAATCTTCCGCCTGCCAGTGAGTTGATGAAGGCTGCGGCGGCTGGAGAAGTTCGCGTCACGCCGCCGTTCAAACCGTTCCTCGAAGAGAAGAGTTGGTTCGCACTTTTCTGGATGCAGCCGCTGCGGGACTTCTGGCGTCGCGAGTTAGGCGAGAAATATTTTACAAAACTGCAGCAGGTTATTCCGTACTCATGGCTGCTGGATCCAACGCCCTTGCCCCAGCATGCGGTTATTCCGCGCCTCGAAATCCACGACTGGCGCGAAGCGATGCAGTTCACGCAGAAAGAGCGGGACGTTCTGCTGAAGGTCAGCGGGTTTTCACCTCTCGGATGGGGGAGTCGTGGGGTTGCTTTAGGCAGCGACCTCCCACATTCAGAATGGAAGCAACGAATCGAAAAAGCGCTGGAGATATTCCCCACGTCGCCCACAATCATGCAGCAGTTTCACAAGGGTCGCCTGATCGAACACCGCTACGAAGATCGCGACGGAGCGATGCAGCTAATGAACGGACGCGTCCGGCTCTGTCCCTACTTCTTCGTGGAAACTGACCGCGTTCAACTTCGGGGGGCGCTCGCGACGATTTGCCCTGCGGACAAAAAGTTACTTCACGGAATGCGCGACGCGATCATGGTGCCGTCGGCCGGCGAGAAGCAATCCACCGCAACTCAACCGTGACGCTGGTTGAAGCGCGAAACTTCACGCTGCGTTTCGCGATCAACGGCCCGTTTCTTCAAGTCCAGTCGCTTATCGCGCGCGACCTTCCCCTGACCGACTCCGATCTCAGCTTTTAGCCGGCCGTTTTTCCAATACAACTTCAGGATCACCAGCGTGCGCCCGGCTATAGCGGTCAGCTCATAGAGTTTTGCGATCTCCGCGCGGTGCAGCAGTAACTTCCTGGTGCGTTTCGCCACCGGAATCTCATGGCTGGCGCGTTCGTACGGCTTAATATCCGCGCCGTAGAGAAACGCCTGACCTTTCTCAATCCGGGCGAAAGCATCATTGATATTCGCGTTGCCTGCGCGAATGGATTTCACTTCTGCGCCCTTCAACTCGATCCCAGCCTCAAACCGCTCGAGGATATGGAAATCGCGCAGCGCCTTGCGATTGAGTATGGACTCCGTAGACATGCCCGGCCCGCGGGCGCGATTTATTTAGGCGGAGCGTCTTCGCCCGTCGCCTCGAAAGTGAGTTTGCCGGCAATGATTTCCTGCAGAGCGATGTCGGTCAATGATGTCCGCGGACCCACTTCAACCATGGGGCGATGTCCGAGCCCAAGCTGACGCACCCGCTTGGAGACGACGTTAATAAGCAATTGCTGGCTCGGGATTACTAAGGCGGCATCCTGCAGAAGTTGTGTCGTCATATTGCGCAAGAAACGAGAAACGCGCGCCGACTCAGCCGGAAATTGCAGGATCGCAGGCGAATCGCCAGCGAGAGCCGGTGGACTGAGGTGTGGAGCGAGCATCACGAAAAAGGAGTGTGAAAATGGGTTTGCGGGCTGCAAATGTCAACCCGATTCCCACTTAACGCACGTCTTCGATATAACTCGCGATCCGATATTCAACCGGAGGGCCAGCTGTCCCGCGAAGCGCCTTGTCGAAATGAAATCCGGTGTTGCCATTGCCCGAGAAATTCTTGCACGTAATCGCGCCGTAGACATCAGGGTTACCCGTCAGGCTGAAATTTGCGTCCGGCGCATAGAACGTAGCCCAGACATTGCCGGGCGGAGCGATGCTTATCGTCTGCTGCGTTCCATTTGTCGGCGAAATGCCCACGAACTGGAGGTGCCCCGCGCGGCTTACGCTCGTTGAATTTGTCCCATCGGCATTCTTCACCCCGGTCGCGCCATCAACGTTATTATTTATGATGTCACGCGCCTTGTTGTTCACGTTGCCAGTAAAGTAAATCTTCGCATTCACTCCCTTCGCAATTGTGATATCCCCGACGTCACCGGTGATAACGACAGTCACATATGTTTCAACGGGGTTCCCACTCGCATCCGACCGGACGTTTATGGTTACACCATTTAACGAAGAGTAGAGATACCAATCGGGCGTGGCCGAACTGGTCGACGTACTACTCGGATTTATCGTCGACGGACTGCCGATCTTGTAGGGATTGCTGACAGGTGGCACCGGCTGCACTACCGGCGGTGCCGTAAAGGAGATCGTATTATCGATTGTACCCGTGATGCTACTGTTCGAATGAGTCACGTTTCCACCATTGGTTCCTACATCCCCGTAAATCGTTCCACCCTGACTGAAACTTGCGGTATCGACGGCAACGTTGCCGTTGCGCGAGTCTGCATAGTGCGCGTCCGCGGGATTATTCGCGCAAAAGTAATACGTTCCATTGTGCGCATCGTAGCTATCGACGACGCCGGCCGACCCTGGTCCGGAAAAAGCCCCAAGAACTTTTAGAAAGCCTTCGAATGGTTCCACGGGTGCCGCGATTAGTTCAATCCGCCGGCTGACCTTGGGATTCGCAACAGTTTGCACGTAGGCGTTAGTTCCGTCGCCGTCCCCATATTTCGCAATAAAGTGATCGTAGTTGAAATCGATCTTACGGAGGAGACTATCGCCCTTTGTGGTCGAGTTCATGCGGTCGTCCAAGCTAATCCGCTTCAGACCACGCACGACGGCATTGCCAATCGCGCGAATGCGATAATAGGGATTCGAGCTCGTATCGGCCCACACCTGGTCGACAGTTACCGTTGTTGAGAAACTGTTGGACGGACCAAAAGTCGTCGCGCCTGCTGAAGTCCAGGTAGGAGTGCCGGCCCCTGCAACTGCATTCCAACTACTACTCGTGAACTGCGTCCCGGGATTGGAAACTGCCCTTCGGCACTCAGCGTACCCTATGTCTCCACCCGCTTCCGCAGCGTATAGCGCTTCCTTCCAGGCCTTCACCTGAGTGCTCGTCGCATTATAGCGCTGGGTGCAGTTCATCAGCACGTTCGCGGCAACAGCCGCGATGATAACGATCACAACCAGCGCGGCTATGATGGCGCTCCCACTTTCTGGATTGCTCTTGATTTTCATAAGGCCCACGTTAGATCGATTAGCCGCGACGCTTGTTACGGAGATAGGCTTTTGCGAACACAGTTGTACCATCGCGCTTGTCTCGCTGTGACTGACTCGGAGGCGAGCCATTGTTGGCTGGATTGAAGTTAAAGGTAGGTAGGAACGTTACAGTAGACGTGGCGAACTCAGTATTCGAAAGTTCCACGTCGGTAGTCTCAGCCACGAGCGAGTCCGTGCTCGCCGCAATGGTAGTTACCACGCCGTCTTCCGTGCGCGTGATAGTCTGGTTGTTAAGTGTATAGCCGATCGTTGCGCTCGTAGCGCCGTAATCTATCACCGCGCCATTCGCGGTGGGCGTAATGGTCGGGGAACGACGTTTGCCCGCATTCACATTCCCAGTGCCCGCGTCGGCATCTCCCGCTGCAATGATATATTTCGGGAGGGTGCATGTCACCGACTGCTTGTCCGCGGAGGTAGTGACAACCGTTGCCCGCTTCACGTCTCTGCTAAGATAGTCAATAATACGGATTTGCTGCATGTGCGTGGCAAAGAAGTCGTCGGCCGCGGCCAGGCTTTTTTGCAGCGAAACGGACGTGGTAAGGATGGCGGCGAACATCAGGGAAGAGATACCCACTGAGACCATCATTTCGGACAACGTGAATCCCTTCTCCGTAGTAGAACTTCCGAGCTTCATTTTTTTATCCCCGTAGAAATCAAAGACTCGGTTTCTTCAGAGCGGCTCCTGCCGCTGAAAGTCGTAGTCCAGGTGTAACGAACGTTTGTTCGCAACATGCTTGTGGTAGTCCGAAATGATGATCCTCCGGTCCAACTAACCGTAGGTGTGATGCTTAAACCGGCGCTGCGAGAGTAGACCACTGATGGAATTCCGGATGGATAATCCGAGATCGTGATCGTTTCGACTACTCGCTGTGCCAGCGGTGCGCTGTTTGAGGGCACGGCAAGCAGCGTGCTCATATAGGACGCACTTTCCAAGTCGGTGAAGGCAAGGCTGCGAAATGTCTCAAGCCGATCCTGCACCCCTTGGATGGCCGCCACGTTCTCCTTGCTGGCGTTGATGTAACGCAGGCAAACAGCGTTTACCTCGAAAACGGAAGAGAAAAAACCCGCGACAAGCAATACCGCCACCATCGCTTCCGTAAGCGTGGTGCCAGCGTTAAGATTTCGGCGGAGGTGCATGTGCGGAATTATAGTAATTATATCACTTTGCGTGCCCAATTACCTCCCCGGCAATGCCTTCCGTCAGCGGACGTCTTCTACATAGCTCGCGATCCGATAATCGACTGCGTCACCCATGTAATCGAGCGCCCGGTCGTAGTGCCAGCTGGTGTTCCCGTTTCCATAGAAGTTGTGGCAGACAATTGCGCCGAGAATATCGGGATTCCCATTCATCGTAAAGTCAGCGCTAGGCGCGTAGAATGTTGCAGCGAAGTTGCCTGGCGGAGCGACATTGATGGTTTGAGTCACTGCCGGATCAATGGGGCTGACACCGTAGAACTGGAGATTTCCGGCCACGTTGCTCTCATTGATCATATCGCGCGCTTTGAAGCTTATATTGCCATCGAAGAAGATCTGCAGATGCACGTTCGGTTTGATATCGATGGAGCCAGTCATGTCGCCAGTGAGATGAATGGCCACATAGGTTTGGGCTGAGTCTACCGAGTTGATCGTTAATTTATTGTTCCAGGAGGAGATTAAGTAGGTAGTCGGCACGTTCGCGCTGCCGGCAACAAGAGGAGTGACCACCACGTTTGAGGTAACGTTGCTGGGCGACGCCTGCGGAGCTGGCAGGGTCGTCGGCATTTTGAACGGCGGCAGCGTGAAAGGAACATTGTTGTCAATCGTGCCCGAGACGTAGCTGGATCGAACGACAGTTCCTCCATTAGTCGCCAGGTTTCCGTAGATTGTTCCCATGACGGTGGCCACGCCTGTACCGATTTCTACGTTACCGCTGCGGGAGTCGGAGTAGTGGGGATCAGCCGGATTATTAGCGGCGAAATAGTAGGCACCGTTACTCGAGTTGAAGCTGTCGATTTGAGCCGCCGAGCCGAGCCCGTAGAAAGTTCCGCTGGCTTTGATCGCTGCTTCGAAAGGCGTGACCGGACCCGCGATCTGTTCGATGCGCCGTGTGATTTGTGGTCGCGGAACGGCGACGAGCGCCTTGCCTACGCCGTCGCCGTTCGGACCATATGCTGCGGTGAAATGATCATAGTTAAAGTCAATCTTCCGCAACAAACTATCGCCTCGAGTAGTGCCGTTCATGCGGTCATCCATGCCGACACGTCGTAAACCCATGACCGGAGCAGTCCCTTTAGTGCGAACGCGGTACCAAGGGTTTCCATTCACATCGTAATAGAAACGCTCGACGGTGCCGTCGGTGGTAAGACTATTCTGCCCAATGGTTGTTGTAGTCGAAGTATGGATAGAGCCAGCCACCGACCAACCGGTGAATGAGTTACTGGGATCGAGAATCGTTTTCCGTATTTCGGCATAAGCTATATCTCCGCCCGCTTCAGCCGCGTAAAGCGCCTCTTTCCACCCGCGCACCTGGCTCGATGATACATTGTATCGGGTGGTGCAGTTCATCAGCACGTTCGCTCCGATTAGCGACACGATCAGAATCGTGCCCAGGGCAAGCATCAGCGCGCTGGCGCTTTCGGTGTGATGGGTAGAACGCTTCACGGTTAAGATACTAGGCGCGGCGTTTATTACGTAGATACGAGGTCGCGTAGACGGTAGTCCCGGTGCGCGAAGCTGCGCTTCCACCGGAAGTGAAGATCGGCATAAACGTGACTGTCGTGCGCGAGTATTCTGTGTTCGCTAATTCCACATCGGTAGTCTGGGGGACCAGCTGATCGGTACTCGAAGCGATCGTGGTTACGACGCCATTCTCGCTCCGTTGAATAGTCGCGCCGCTCACTGCATAAACGACCGTTCCGGTCGACGCCCCGTAGTTCACCTGCGGTCCAGCCGAGGTGTTGGCGATCGTCGGGGTGCGAGGCATCCCAATTAACGCGGGGTTAGCAATGGCTTCGGCGTCGCCAGCCTCAATCACATACTTGGGCACTGTGATAGAGACAGACTGAAGATCGGTGGAAGTAGTCACAACCAAACCTCGTTTCACATCACGATTTAGATAATCGATGATACGAACCTGCTGCATGTGAGTGCCGAAGTAGTTATCCACGGCGTTAAAGCTTTTCTGTAGCCCAACCGATGCCGTGATTGTCGCCGCCATCATCACAGACGAGATGCCTACCGACACCATCAATTCCGTGACGGTAAAACCGCCATTGCGTTTATTATTTGTGCGTAGTTTCATTTTTTGGTTCCGTTGGAGATGATGGTGGTCGTCTGCTCGTTGCGGGCACGACTTCCGAAAGTAGCGTTCCAGGATGATGCGACTGTTAGTTGCACGAGAGTGCTTCCTAGTGATGACGCCGTGGCATCGAGACTAACAGTGCCATCCGTGTGCCGGGTAAGGCGCGTCGTGCCGCTGGCGGTAGGATAAGCGCTTAGTGAGACCGTTTCGGTGGTATTTTTTGCGAATTCGGAAGCGTTTGGCGGAGTGGCGAGCGTCGTCTGGAGATAAGACGTGTTGGTTAAATCAATGAAAGCAAGATTGCGCAGCGTCTCGGTGCGATCTTGGACGGCAGCGATGGCTGCGACCACTTCCTTACTGGCGCCGATGTAGCGCAGGCAGACGGCATTCACTTCGAAAATTGAGGCGAAGAATGCACCTAGTAGCACTGCGGCCACCATTACTTCAGGCAGTGTCTGCCCGCCTGCTCCGTTATCCCTGCGAAGTCTCATACCCTTGTTATGGAAATTATAAGCATCCGCTGTGCCGCGAAGCTATCGTTTGTGAGAATAGGGGTCAAAAACGATAATATCCATAATTTTGATGCAAATCTGCGAAATAGGCGTGGAAATAAAGCAAAAGTGAGAACTTTTAAGCTTGGGATGCTCCCGCCTGGTTACTGGGCTCCGCGACAAATGAAAACTTGGACAGCCCTCCTATTCCGCGTAGATCTCTTCAGCTAGCAAACGGGCTGTGGCTCAGCTTGGTAGAGCGCCTGCCTCGGGTGCAGGAGGTCCAGGGTTCAAATCCCTGCAGCCCGATTGCCTTTTCCACAGGAATGTGTTGAAACAGGGAATGCGTACAAAATGGCGTCCACGGCCTCATAATTCTGCGTGAACCAGACTGTCCTAACCACTATTGCGCTGTCGGGTTTTGGTATCGCATTCTTTCACGCGGCGATCCCAACGCACTGGCTCCCATTTGTGCTGACTGCCCGCGTGCAAGGCTGGAGCCGCGGTAAAACCATCGCGCTCACCGCACTTGCCGGATCGGGTCACGTCATCATGACAGCAGCTCTAGGCCTCGCCATCACCGGCTTCGGGGCCGCCGCGAGTCACACGATTGGAAATTGGTTTCCGCGCATTGCCGGCGGCGCGCTCCTGCTCTTCGGACTTTACTATTGTGCGCGACAGCTCCTGGGGAAAGGCCATGTGCATTCCGGTTACCCCCACGAACATTTGCATGAACATGGCGCTGCAGTTCAATATTCGCCGCGGCGAACAAGCGATCGTGCGGCGATTCTGAGTTTGCTCGCGTTCCTGACGTTCTCGCCTTGCGAAGGCTTCGTCCCATTTTATGTGTCGGGAATTCGCTACGGCTGGCAGGGATTCGCGGTCCTCACCGCGGTCTTATCAATCGCTACCGTCGCCGGGATGGTGCTCTTTACCACGATTACGATCGCCGGCCTGGGCACAGTGAAGCTTGGCATTCTGGAGAAATACGAAAGCCTGCTGACGGGCGTTCTACTTTGTATCGTCGGTGTCTTAATAATGATTTTCGAACGATGACTACGCTCAATGTCCACGAGATGGCTCCGGATTTCCGCGCGGAGGCAGTCGGAGACGAGTTCGGCGAGGGCCGCGAGATTACTCTTTCGGATTTTCACGGAACGCCGGTCGTCCTTTATTTTTACCCGAAAGACGATACCCCCGGATGCACCGCGCAGGCGTGCCGTCTACGCGACGTTTGGATCGATCTTTCGCAGCGAGCGAAGATCTTTGGCGTCAGCCCTGACACCGCGAAGAGCCATACGAAATTTATCTCAAAGTTTTCGCTCCCCTTCCCGCTCATCGCCGACCCGGAGCGTGCGATCGTTCAGGCCTACGGCGTTTGGATTGAAAAAAGCATGTACGGTAAGAAATACATGGGCGCAGAACGCACGACGTTTGTGATCGATGAGAATGGTCGGATTAGCGCAATCCTGCGCAAGGTAAAACCAGAGCAGCATGTCGAGCTGGTGACCCGGGCTCTGGAGGAGATTGAGGCACGGCGCTGAACACTTCGCTTGCACAACGGCAGGCAAGGGCGAAGATGGCGCCGCTAATTTATGGGATCTCTTAAGAAGCGCCGGAAGGCGAAAATCTCCAAGCACAAGCGCCGCAAGCGCATGAAGGAGAATCGTCACAAGAAGCGGCTACGTTACAAATCGTAATCCGCAGCCGGCAAAGAGATGTGAAATGCCTCCGAAGTGGAGCGCAGGTTGCTTCCCTTTCGCCGAGTGACTACAATCGGGCACATGATCGTGAGGACGCATCCGGTTCTCGGCGTTCTCGCGCGAGCGTGTTTCTGCGCACTTATGGCGTCAGGGGCATTGGCTTTTCCCTCTCCCACAGAGGGACCTCTGCGCGGAGCAAAATCTCAGCCTCTCGTTAAGAAATCGGAATTGCTGGACGATTCGCTGAATCTTTCTAAACCGAAAGATCTCGAGTTGCGCGGCGATGGGGAACGGAAGGCGCAGGCTCTCTCACATTATATAGAAGGGCTTAGTTTTGAAGAGGCGGGCGAGATGGAAAAGGCGCTCGACGCATATCGTAAAGTACTCGATGTCGATCCCGGCCAGGCGGATTTAGCGGTACGGGTGGCGGCGTTGCTCGCCCGCGAGGAGGATTATCCCGCGTCGATCGACGTGTTGAAAGATGTCATCAAAGTTCGACCGAAGACGGCCGATCCCTATCTCCAGCTTGCCTTTATCTACGCGAAATATCTGAAGAAAACCGACCAGGCAGTGAGTTACGCCAACCAGGCGATCGCGCTGGATCCCAAAAATATTGACGCCTATCAACGCCTGTACGAGATCGAGGTCGCAGCCGGCGCGCCGCAAAAAGCGCTGCAATCGCTCGAACGCGCGCGCGCGGTATCGACTGAGGATGCGGGATTTTGGACACGTCTCGGACGATTGTATGCCTCCATTATTTTGCAGCCCGATGTCAAACCTACTTCCGAGCAACTCGCGGGGGTAAACGACATTTTCCAACGTGCAGCCCAGAAGTCTGGCGACGACCCCGCGCTGCTGAAGGAAGTCGCAGATTATTATGCTTCCACCCAGCAGATTACCGAAGCGATTCCACTCTACCTCCGGATCTTAGAGCTCCAGCCGGACGACGCCAATGTGCGCGAAAAACTGGCTACCGGATTTGTCCTCACGAATCAGCGGAGCCGCGCGATTGAGACACTCGATAAGATTATTAAGGACCATCCGGAAAAGTACCAGCCGTACGAGCTTCTCGCCCAGCTGCACGATGACGAAGCGCGCGCACTCGCCCGCGACCATCACACTGACGAAGCGACCGCGGAGTTCAAAAAAGCCGCTTCGAATTACGAGCACAGCCTGCTGATCCATCCTTCCCGGCCTTCTAATTATTTACGCCTGGCCGAGTTGCTCGTCGGACCACTGCACGAAAGCGCGCGAGCCGTTACACTGCTCACGGAAGCGCGGGGACGTTACAGCGCCGTGCCGGAGTTCACTTACCTGCTTGCGCTTGCCCTGCGCGAAACGAAGCAACCGCAGCAGGCCGTCGAGCGATTTGAAGAAGCGCTGCATGAAGCCGAAAACGTGGCGGATGAAGTGCTGAATGCGCGGTTCTACCTCGAATACGGTGCCACGGCGGAACAGGCCGGGTTCTACGATAAAGCCGCGGATCTCTTCAGGAAATCCATTGCAC
Organism: Chthoniobacterales bacterium; assembly: GCA_038323965.1. Taxonomy (GTDB): domain Bacteria; phylum Verrucomicrobiota; class Verrucomicrobiia; order Chthoniobacterales; family UBA10450; genus JBBQHM01. Next base: position 32,549 of record JBBQHM010000003.1, read on the forward strand.
TCGACCCTGCAAATGCGGCAGAAGCGTACAATTACCTTGGCTATATGTGGGCCGAGCAAAATACTCGCCTCGAAGAAGCGGAGGATATGATCAAGCGCGCCCTGCAACTCGATCCCAATAACGGTGCTTATATGGACAGCCTCGGCTGGGCGGAATTTCGCGCGGGCAAATATGATCAGGCGCTCAGCGACTTGCTGCGAGCCGCGCAGAATATCAAGCGCGACGATGCCGTCGTCTTCGAGCACATCGGCGATTGTTACGCCAAGTTGAGTCGCACGGCACAAGCGGTCGAATATTGGAGCAAGGCGCAGACGCTTGACCCCACCAAAGCGGAGCTGACCCAGAAAATCGAAAGCTCGAAAACAAAAATCAGCAGGAGCGAAACAGGAAATCCGCGCCAATAATTGTTTGTGCTGAACCGTCGCTACCCCACCCCCTGGCAACGCAAGACGATGTGGACCGCGCTCACTGCGCTCTTCGTCGTCTTCATCGTCGCGGTAGCAGTTGGCGCGGTGTGGGTTCTGGCTAACGCCATCGCATTCCTTCAGCCCATCCTCATCCCGGTCGCGATTGCGGGTATCCTGGCATACCTGCTCGATCCCGTGATCAATCGCGTGACCAAGGAGGGAATGGGAAGAACCAGGGCCATTCTTCTTCTCTTTCTCATCGCGTTTTTAGCCATCACCGCTTTGCTGGCCTGGCTCGTTCCCATTATTTCGATGCAAACAGCGAGCGCCGCCCGCGAGTTGCCGCAGTACACGCAGAAGGCGCGCGAGGGAATTGTCGACCTGATTTACCGCTACGACCGCACCTTCGGGATGCCGGGGACGAAGAGTAAATCGCACACTACCACTACCAGCTTCGTCGACTGGCTGCTGGGCGCTCCAGCTTCACCGGCGCGCGAGGGCGCCACGCCCTCGCCCCGCACTTCCGATACTTCGACCCCTCGCACAGAGGACGCGGCCGCGACTGAAACCATCGCTCCGACGCCCGCTAAGATCTCGACCGCCGAACGCCAGCGTATCCAGGATTACATGCAGAAAATGCTTCCCAACCTGGAGAAGCAATTGCCTTATCTCGGCGATCGTCTCTGGGCTTTGCTGCAAAAAAGTATCGGCGGCTTTCTGGGCGTCAGCGGTTTTCTGCTCAGCCTGATTATGGTCCCGATCTACCTCTTCTTTTTCTTGAAAGAGCGGCCGGCGATCCAGCGCCGCTGGAAAGAATATCTACCGCTGCGCAATTCTCCGCTCAAAGACGAAGTCGCCTCCGTAATCGGGCAGATCAATAACTACATTGTCGCCTACTTCCGCGGCCAACTTCTGGTCTGCCTGGTGGACGGCATCCTCATTGGTACGGCGCTCACGATTGAAGGGCTGAATTTTGCGCCGCTCATCGGTTTGATTGTCGTTGTCCTGACGATGATTCCTTACATCGGAATCATCATCTGCTGGGTGCCGGCCGTCCTGATCGCGGCACTGCAATGGGGCGATTGGTGGCATCCCGCGATGGTGACGCTAACGTTCGTGATCATTCAAAACCTTGAAGGAATGTTTTATGCGCCGCGCATTGTCGGAAATTCCGTCGGCCTCCATCCGATGACAGTGATCGTTTCTATTTTTCTGTGGGGACTTTTGATCGGAGGTTTACTTGGGCCGATTCTCGCCGTGCCATTAACTGCCACGATTAAAGTATTGCTGGCGCGTTACGTCTGGGGTCGACGTTTGCGCGATAAAATCAGCGATCACATTGAACCAGGCACGGTTCTCTCTGAAGGCGACACCGCGCCCGCGCGCTAGCTGCGCGCACTGACAATGCCTGACGACCCGGCCTCGGTTCGCCGAAAAAAGCGCGTGCGTTCCGCGCGGCACAGACGTCCTCGTTATCTGACGTGGCGGGTCGCAGCCCTCACCGGCGCCGGCATTGCTCTCATCGCACTCGCTTCGCTGCTGCTCGCGTATGGACCCTCCACCTATAACGCATGGCGACAGTCGAAACTGCTCAACCGCGCCGAAGAAAAACTGCGACATGATGAGTTCGGCGCAGCAGAAGAGGCGGCGCAGGACGCGCTCAAAATTCAGCCGAATTCTTTGCGCGCTTTTTATATTCTCGCGGAAGCGACCGAGAAACAGAACCGTCCGGAGACCGTGGCGTGGCGCACGCAAATCGCGCGCTCGTCGGCGCACGATCCCGATAGTCAGCTCAATCTCGCGTCTGCCGCATTACGCTTCGGACAGCTCGATACCGCGCGTCGCGCCTTGGAGGCCATTCCGCCAGAGTTTCGAGAGCGCGCTTCCTATCACGTCGTCTCCGGTTGGCTGGCCCGGTCGCAGGGAGATGAAGCCAACGTGGAACAACACTTTGCCGCGGCGCGGGACAAAGAACCCGCGAACGATCTCTACCAATACAACCTCGCGGTCGTACGGATTAAATCTTCGATCTCCGCCAAGCGCGACGAAGCGCGCGAAACGCTCGAGCGATTAACGAAATCGGCGCCGTACCATGCCGGCGCACTTCGCGCCCTTCTCAGCGACGCCATCCAGCGCGACGACCTCGACGCGGCCGATCGCTTCGCCCAGGAGCTTCAAATGAGCACGCAGGTCACCTTCTCCGATTATCTCCTGTGTCTCTCTTTTTACCGCAAACTGGATGAGCACAAATTCGACGCGCTCCTGGACAAAGTGAAACCCGTGGCGGCGCGGAACCCGGGCGATCTCGGCCTGCTTTTGACCTGGATGAATAACAACGGCCTGTCGAGCGAGCTGCTGAAATGGGTGGAAAAGCTCCCGGCGGAACAGGCGACTGTCCCTCCCCCCGCCATCGCGGTAGCAGAGGCCTACGTCGCGGCTAAAAACTGGTCCCGCCTCAAACGCTGGACGCGCAGCGGCTCATGGGGCGATTCTGATTATCTGCGATTTGGGTATCAGGCATTTGCCGCGCGGCAATTGCGAGTCTCCGGCGCGGACGCGGAATTCGAATCCCGTTGGCGCGCCGCCGAACGCGCGGCTTTCGATCAACCGGAGCGTGAGATCAATCTCGCTCGTCTCGCCTCACGTTGGAATTTCGGGATTGAAGCCGAGCAGTTGTGGCTGCGCGTCGCCAAAAATCCTCCGACTCGACGTGAAGCGCTCGATGCGCTCGCGGCCATTTATCGCGCGAATAACGATCTCATGAATTTGTATCGCACGCTGCAGCGGCTGCATGAAAGTTCGCCACAGGAGCCGGTTGCGGCCGCGAATGTGGCGCGACTCGCTCTCATGCTCGATCAAAATACCGCAGAGGGCCACAAGCTCGCGAAGGCTGCCTACGATCAGGCGCCCGACGATGTTACCTGCGTTGTCACCTACGCCCTCTCTTTGTACGGACTCGGTCGCACTTCCGACGGCGTGGAAGTAATTAAGAAACTTTCCGCCGAACAACTACGCGAACCGCACGTTGCTGCTTACATGGCCGTCCTGTTGCTCGATGATAATCAACCGGAACCAGCGAAGGAATTTGTCGACGCCGCGCGCGCCGGTCCGATCTACAGCGAGGAAAAGAAGTTGCTCGATGAAACGCTGGGCAAGGTCAATGCGCAGGGCTCGCCGGGCGCAACGCGCTCTCCCGCGCCAGCGGAAAGTCCGTCACGGCGCTAACGTTATTTGCTCGATAACCCTCGCGGCGAGGCTTTGCGTCGCCGCATCGAGGGCGGCGTTCGCAACCTTCAGCGCATTGACGTCGTGCGCAGAAAGCGCGGTCCGCACCTCGCCTGCGCGCAGGTCAATTTCCTGTCGCTCAAGCACGGTTGTGTCGTAGGAGATCGCCAGTGCCGAATCGACTGCCAGAAGCGTTTCCTCGGCTTTCAGTTTCGCCTCCGTCCAGACGCGTTCGCTCATATCTTCGAAGGCGTTGTCGAGTGAGTCCGCCAGCATCGCCTCCACGGCATCATCCGAAACATCGATTGCGCTCGTAAGTTTCATGATTTTCTCCACGCCCGTTTTCGTATCCCGGGCCAACACCTTCAGGATCCCATTCACGTCGATCTCAAACTGCACGCCGATCCGCGGAATACCCTTCGGCGCAGGGGCGAACTCCAGCGAAAATTCCCCCAGCGGCCAGTTATCGCGCGCCATTTCACGCTCACCTTGCAAAACCTTGATCAACATCGCGCGTTGATTGCTGACGCCAGTCGTAAACATCTCTCCCGCCTTCGTCGGAATTGTCGAATTGCGCGGGATAATCACATTCATGAGTCCGCCAAAAGTCTCGATCCCCAGCGAAAGCGGCGTGACATCGAGCAGCACAACGTTTTGGACCGCGCCCGACAAAATGCCGGCCTGAATCGTCGCACCCAAAGCGACTGCTTCATCGGGATTCTGCGACGTATTAGGCTCGCGCTTGAAGATTTCTCCAACCAATTTCCGAACCAGCGGCATGCGCGTGACACCACCGACAAGAATCACTTCGTCGATGTCACCTACTTCAAGTTTTGCGTCGGCCAAAACTCGCAGGCAATGAGCGCGCGTCCGTTCGATAATCGGCCCCGCGACGCTCTCAAGTTCCTCGCGGGTCAGCTCAACGGAGACATTTTGCGCATCCGAGAAAAATGGCAGTCCGATAGAAGCTGCCTCCTCGCTCGAGAGCCGATGCTTGGCGTTTACGACCGCCTCGCGAAGCTTCACGCGTTGTTCACTCGTCAACGCTGCGCCGCCAATCCGCGACGCGACTAGCTGCATCAAAGATTTATCGATGTCATCGCCACCGAGCCGCGTGTTGCCATTTGTCGCAAGTACTTCAAACAGGCCGTCGCTTAATTCCAGAATCGAAACGTCAAATGTCCCGCCGCCAAGATCGTAAACCGCGATTTTCGATTTGGTGTCGAGCCGATCCAATCCGTAGGCAAGCGCAGCCGCCGTGGGCTCGTTAATGATTCGCTCGACCGAAAATCCGGCGAGTTCGGCGGCTTTTTTCGTCGCGTTACGCTGTCCGTCATTGAAGTACGCCGGCACCGTGATAACCGCGTGCGTTATGACGTGACCGAGCGCACGCTCGGCATCCAATTTTAGTTTGCCGAGGATGAGGGACGAAATCATCTCGGGAGCGATCCTTTTCCCGCGGATCGAAACAAGTTCACGCGATCCCATCTGGCGCTTGATCGATCGGATCGTCGCATCAGGCGCAGCGAGTTCCGCACGCACCGCGGCGCGGCCTACTAGCGCTTCGCCTGCAGCATCGAAACAGACAACTGATGGCGTCAGGCGCTCGCCGTCAGCGTCGGCCAGGAGGATTGGAAAGCCCGTCTCCATGACGCCGATGAGGGAATTCGTCGTCCCCAGATCAATGCCGACGATATCGTTCATACCTTTCTATAGTCCGGCCACGTGGCAGATTCTCAACTGTCGCGCCCGGCCAGCGCCCGCGATGCCAACACTCGAAACTCATCAACATCGGCGCTCGTTTTGATTGCTGGAGGACACTCGACAACGCGCAAAACATCGAAATTCACCTCCGCGTATGAAAGGTCGATGCCGCGCGCCAGCTCTTCGCGAACCTCCGGCGGCAAAGTTTTGTAGACCAGACTCAGATGCGGCTTCAGGACGTAATCTTGAAGGTCGCCGCATCGGACGCGGAAACGATCGCACAGCTCTAGCAACGCTCCATCACTCTCGAAGTTTACGAACAAGCTCTTCGTGAATCGGTCGGAATGCGCGACTTCTGCGACGTGTAATCGAATTGGAATCGCGGAGACATCCTGCATCATCCCAACCGGATCGAAGCTTCCTGAAGCTGTCGCGTAAACCGTGAGATGCGGCTCGAAAACCGGCGCCTGCAGTTTCCGCGCGAACCGTTGAATGATGCCCGCGAAATATTCTCGCTCCGGCGGCGCCGGCACGAGCCAGAATGCGATGAGCGATTCTCGATTCACACGGTCGAATCGTATTTCGCCGCACTGCTCGCCTCAAAACCGATTTTAGCTAATCTGTCCGCATGCCGACCAACGTCCTGGGAACCGATTTGAAATCCTGTTGCACCGATCCGATGACCGGATTTTATCGCGACGGATATTGCCGGACTGGACCGGGCGACGTCGGTCTGCACACCGTTTGCGTCAAGGTTACGCGCGATTTCCTCGATTTCTCGGTGCTCGATGGGAACGATCTGGTGACGGCTCATCCTGAGTTCAACTTCCCTGGTTTGGAGCCGGGCGACAAATGGTGCGTGTGTGTGACACGATGGAAAGATGCACTGGAGCGCGGAGTCGCTGCGCCCGTGGATTTGGAGGCAACTCATTCGTCCGCGTTAGAGTTTGTCTCGCTCGAACAGCTGAAGTCATACGCCCTTTAACGCGCTAAACGCTGGCGCCGCGAGGGAGTTGGCCTGAAAGCCGCTTCTCCGCATAGGCGTGAAGCCTGGCGCGACGCATTCAATACTGGTTTTCTGTGGATTAATCGTCGCGAGTTCCGCACTGGCGTCGCCTCGACCGGTAGAAGTTGCGGTGCCGTTGCAGCCGTTCACGATGGACGAACCGACGTCGGTTCGCGCGGTGTCATCGCGCGCGACGTCAGTTGCTGCGTCAGGAATTGTACGCGCCGAATTGGTGCGCAGCGAGGATGACCTGCCACGTGGACCCATTCATCTCGCGTATTACGTCCCGCACGGAAACCAGCCTGCCATTCCGCGCGACGGTGACTCGAACTACCAGCCCAACGATCAGCCGAATGAGGGCATCGACATCGGCGGTTCACACCCCACGGTTCCCGGTAATCGCGCGGTGCTCCGGAATGGAATTGCCTACGCTCCAGCGAACGCGCCGCAAAATGTGAAGCAGGCGATCTGGGCGGTGAATACACTTCGTAATCGCCCGTATGTCTGGGGCGGCGGTCACAGTTCGTTCCAAGATTACGGCTACGATTGTTCCGGCACGGTTTCGTTCGCGCTGCATTACGCCGGCCTGCTCGATCGCCCGTTGCCATCAAGCGATCTGCTCCATTTTGGCGAATACGGACGCGGGCGTTGGATCACGGTTTATTCTCGAAACGGCCACACCTTCGCCATCATCGCGGGACTAAGGCTCGATACGACTGACTTCCGCCGCGGCGGCAACGACGGACCTCGCTGGCATACCGACGGACGTGAAACGTGGGGCTTCGAAGCTCGTCATCCTGCCGGTCTGTAGCGTTCGAATTCCGAAGGGCGACGATTTCGCGTCTGGAAAAAGGCGGCAACCGCGGGCACGGTATCGCCGTCTTGACTCTGCCCTTTAGTTTTTTCCTCGCGCTCCGCTATCTCAAACCGAAGCGGACATTTCTTTCGATCATCACGCTGATCTCGATTCTCGGCGTTACCTTGGGAGTCACCGTTCTGATTCTGGTGATCGCGGTGATGACAGGATTTGACCGCGAGCTGCGGCAAAAGGTCATCGACTTCGACGCGCATTTGCTCGTGAGCAGCGAAGATATTCTGCGGAACTGGCGTGAGCTTAATGAAAAGATTCGCGCGACGCCGGGCGTCGTTGCCACGGCTCCCTATGTGCAGGGACCGGTAATCGTCGAATTTCAAAACCGTCGTCTCGCGCCGTTCATCCGCGGCATTGATCCGAAGCAGGAAGAGAATGTCGTCCCGTTGCGGCGATTTGTGAAAAGCGGTTCGCTCGATCTCGAAGGCGAATCGGCCGTCATCGGCGTCGAGCTCGCGCGCAAGCTAAACGTCCACGTTGGCGACAAGATCACCGTCTATTCTCCGGGGAATCTGGGAGAAATGATGGACGCGATCAAAAAACTCGATGGCGCCCAGGGCGACGACCAGAAAAAAGTGGTCGATCAACTGCGCGATGTTGTCCTGCCAAAAGAACTTACCATCACCGGTATTTTCGAGACTGGTCATTACGTGCACGATTCGGAATTTCTCATCGTCCCTTTGTTCATCGGCCAGGAACTTTACGGACTCGGTGATGCGCTGCATGGCATCACCGTCCGGACTGATGACCCCTACAGCGCGGAAGGAGTGAAAAATAAGATTGAAGAATTCCTCTCGGTGCCAGAATTCGCGCACACGTGGATCGACATGAACAAACAATTTTTCGAGGCGATCCGGCTCGAGCGCACTGTGATGTTCTTCCTTCTTTTCTTCATCGTCGTCGTCGCGGCTTTCGGAATCATGAGCACGCTGATCACCGTCACCGTGCAAAAGCGGCGCGAGATCGGCATCATCAAGGCACTCGGCGCCAACGTGCGCCAAATCGTCTGGATCTTCCTCGGGCAGGGCGTAGTCGTTGGAATTTTCGGCACCCTCACGGGACTTGGGCTAGGGATGCTCTTGATCCGCTATCGGAATGAATTTGCGCACTGGCTTGCCGTCACCACCGGCCGCGAAATTTTTCCCCGTCAAATCTATCAATTCTCATCGATTCCGGCCGAGGTCATACCGCGCGACGTCGCCGTCATTTGCATCAGCGCATTCGCCATCTGCTCACTCGCGGCGTTGATTCCCGCATACTTCGCAGCGCGTCTCGACCCGGTGAAATCACTACGCTACGAGTAACTCCGCTGACATGATGCGCGCTCTCACGACTTTATTGGTTCTGGCTTTCGCGGCGGCGGCCTCGGCCCAAATCGACCGCATCACCGGCAAACCTTTCGCGACGCGCTCAGAAGTTCTCGGTCGTCACGGAATGGTTTGCACGAGTGTCCCCGCTGCGACTCAAGTTGGCCTCGATATTTTAAAGCGCGGCGGCAGCGCGGTCGACGCTGCGATCGCTGCCAACGCGACCCTCGGTTTGATGGAGCCGGTCTCGAACGGCGTGGGCGGCGATCTTTTCGCGATCGTTTACAGCGCCCGAGAGAACAAACTTTATGGCCTGAACGGCAGTGGTCGCTCGCCCCTCGGATTGAGCTACGACCAAATGAGGTCAGAACTTGTGAAGCTGAAGCGCGAGACCATTCCTCCGCAGGGAATGCTGCCGATCAGCGTTCCCGGCGCGGTCAGCGCGTGGGGCGAACTCCATAAAAAATTCGGGAAGCTCAAGTTGAGCGATGATCTCGCGCCCGCGATTCACTATGCGGAAGAGGGATTTCCGGTCACGGAATTGATCTCGTACTATTGGGGGTTCGGTCCGCGCCTCTACCAGGATTTGCCGGGCGACTTCTTCGCGACCTACACGCTCGATGGCAAAGGACAAACTCCTGCTAAAGGCGACATCTTCAAGAACCCAGCTCTCGCAAATACGCTCCGTGCGATCGGCGAGCGCGGACCCGATGCTTTCTACAAGGGGGAAATTGCCGACAAGATCGACGCGTTCATGCAGGCGAATGGCGGCTGGTTACGGAAGGTCGATCTCGCAAAGCATACCAGCACATGGGTGGAGCCAGTTTCGACGAATTATCGCGGGTATGATGTTTTTGAATTACCGCCGAATGGACAAGGCATCGCGACATTGCAGATCCTGAATATCCTCGAAGGCTTCGATCTGCGCGCGTGGGGCCGTAATTCGCCCGACACGCTGCACACGATGATCGAAGCCAAGAAAATCAGCTGGGCGGATCGGGCGAAATTCTACGCCGATCCGGACTTCGCGAAAGCGCCGGTCGCGAAACTCATTTCCAAGGAGTACGGCAGTGAACGACGCAAATTAATCGATCCTAATCGCGCCGCGAAATCGGTGGCGGCCGGAAATCTCGATCACGGTGACACGATCTACCTGTGCGCCGCGGACGACGAAGGGAACATGGTATCGCTCATCCAAAGTAATTACCGCGGGATGGGCAGCGGAATCGTGGTGCCCGGTCTTGGATTCATGTTTCAGGATCGCGGCGAGCTTTTCTCGATGCAGCCGGGTCACGCGAATGTTTATGCGCCGGGAAAACGTCCGTTTCACACCATCATTCCGGGTTTCGTGATGAAAGATGGGAAGCCGTGGGAATCGTTTGGCGTCATGGGCGGAGGCATGCAACCGCAGGGCCATGTGCAAGTCCTCACCAATCAGATTGATTTCGGTCTCGGAGTGCAGGAAGCGGGCGACGCATCACGATGGCAGCACGAAGGCGACAACGAACCGACGGACGAAAAGATGACGACCGGCGGCTACGTCGAATTTGAAAGCGGAATTCCTTATGAAACGATTAGGGAACTAAAGAAGCGCGGCCACGACGTGCGGACCGATGTTGGCGGCTACGGCGGATATCAGGCGATCAAGGTCGAGATGCACAACGGCGAACGCGTCTACGTCGGAGCCAGCGAATCGCGCAAGGATGGACAGGCCGCCGGGTATTGATGTTGGGGAATGAACTCGACTCGAGGATGCTCCAACGCTAAAATCTTCTGATCACACTAATCCTCGATGAACCTATTTAACTTTTTCAGCCGCCGCGCTCCCCTGGCGATCCTGATTTTTCTATTCGCGACCGCCTTCGCACGAGCCGGAACGGTAACTGTAAGTGTCGCGCCCAGCAGTATTGATGAGGGCGAGGATGCCATCTTTACCTTCACGAACACGCCGGTGGACTTTAGTCGGAGCACAAAGGTGATTTATTACACCGCAGGCACGGCGCTCGACGGCGACGACTACACGTTGAGCGGAACGCCGGGCGTGATCATTATCCCTGCGGGACAAGCTTCCGCTAACGTAGTTCTGCACGCACGCGCGGACGGACATTTCGACCAGACGGAAGATGCTGCGCTCATCGTCGGAGAAAAGAATCGTTACCGCGTCGGCATTCCGAAGCGGGCGTCGGTCACGATTTACGACGTCCCGTAACTACCGTAGCTCTGCTTACAGCTTCCACTTTTTCGGAAGCTTTTGTTTGAGGGTCTCGAGCGATCCAAACAAATCCCCCATCTTTTCGACGCGCCGGAGGACGTCGTCGGAGGTAAAGGTCAGCAGCTTGGGATTCTTCTTCTTCAGGCATTTCTCCACTTCGTCCCACGTCACCGGGGTCGAGACCATCGGCTGATCTTTCGCGCGCAGCGAATAGACGTTCACCGTCGTCTTGTGTTCGTCGTTCTGGCTCCAATCAACGAGCACCTTTCCGCCGCGCAAAGATTTTAACATTCGGTGCACGACCAAATCGGGATGTTCGCGTTCAAGATGTTCGGCCAGTGCGCGAGAGAGCGCTTTCGTCTGGTCGAACGTGGCAGCAGTGTTTAACGGAACGTAGATTTGCAGTCCCTTAGAGCCGCTGGTTTTGGCAAGCGACTGCAACTTCACGCCCGCGAGGAGTTCGCGCAGCCACAGTCCCACCTGGCAACACTGGACGATGTCCGCCGGCGCTCCCGGGTCGAGGTCGAAGACCATCATCGTAGGCTTGGCGACATCTTTTTTCCGCGCGAGCGAGGTGTGCAATTCCAGATCGGCCAGGTTCGCCGCCCAAACCAGGGTCGGCAGATCCTGGGCGAGGCAATACTGCATGTCGCGCTGATTACCACGACTCCAGACTTTCGCGGTCTTCACCCAGGCAGGACGATGCGTTGGGCAGTTTTTCTCGTAGAAAAACATCCCGTCCACGCCGTTCGGATAACGTTTCAGCGTCAGCGGCCGATCTTTGAGATGCGGCAGCAAAACCGGTGCGATGCGAATGTAATAATCGATTACCTGCCCTTTGGTAAATCCGGCTTTCGGATAAAGAACCTTTTGTAGGTTCGAGACCGGAATCTTCCGCCCTTCCACCGTCAACTCCGCTTTAACCGAGGCCATGCTTTCTATTCGCAGACGATGCCGGGACTGAGCTCACGCAAAAAAACGTTCTGGCGAGAGAAGCGGCTGCGGCTGACAAATGCGTCCCACGCAATGCTCCCAGGTTTCGTGTCCGCTCAGGATTTCGATCTCCACGCGCAGAAAATAAATTGGCACCTCCGGATTGCTTAAGAGCGGAAAGCGCACGGAATCTTTTTCCGTGGTCACAACCATGGCAAGGTCTCTCCGAATGCAGCGGCCGATAAAAGTCCGAAGCTCCTGCTCGGTATAGCGGTGATGATCCAGATAGCGTTTGGCAATTTCGATGCGCGCGCCAAGATCGCGCAATCCGCCCTCGAAACTTTCCGGAGCCGCGATCCCACTTAACGCGCCGACGTAGGTATCGCGCAGGGCTGCTAGCGGAAGCTGCTCGCCCGTGTAGACATTCTGCAGATGCAGCGGCTTGTGCGCGCACTCGATGATCTCCGCGGTGCGATTAAGTTTTCGGATCCGAGCGATGAGCTCTTCATTCGATTGGCCGCTGCTCTTGGTGATGAAGATGTAACTGGCTCGCCGCAAATTTCGCGGTGGCTCCCGCAATGTTCCGCGTGGCAGCATGAATTCGTTTCCAAACGGCGCCTGTCGATCGATCAGGACGATATCGAGCCGATGTTTCAGGTGAAGATATTGCAGACCGTCATCGAGCAGCAGGGTGTCAGCCCCGATGTTCTCGATCGCATACAAGCCGCTTTTCACGCGGTCTTTATCGACGATGACCGCGACATTTTTAAGATTATGGGCAAGCATGTAAGGCTCGTCGCCGGCAGTGAGGGAGTCGAGCAGGAGCGAAGTGCCATCCGACACGACACGAGGAGGATCGACGTTCCGTCCACGAAATTTATCGAGCCAGCTTCGTCTCGTTGGACGGGGCGCGCTTTTGTAGCCCCGGCTCAGAATCGCCACGCGCCGTCCCCCCACCTGCAAAGCGCGTGCAAATTTCTCAACGACCGGCGTCTTACCGGTGCCGCCGACCGTGAGATTTCCGATGCTGATGACGAGACAACCCAGGGCGCGTTCCCGGAAAATCCGCTTGCGATAAAGTAACAAGCGCAGCTGAACGATCCGTTCGAAGAGAAGCGAAAGGGCGAAGAGAAAGCCCCGCAGCAGCGTGGCGCGAAGTCCGTGGCGACGATCGAGAATAACGTCGATTGCGAATGCCTCGAGATTGTCGCGCGACCTGCTCATCGAGTTTTCAGAACGCGCGCGCCGCCATTATCTGCGGTCGTCACGAGGACCGCAGCGTTCCGCGAAGATGCAGCGGACTGCATCGCCGAGGCGACCTCCCTGGCCTTCTTTAACGTCACGCATGCCACCGTCGAGCCCGACCCGCTCAGAAAACCGCCGAGCGCGCCAGCAGATTCACCAGCCGCAATAATGTCGCGGACTCGGGGATTTAACTCCGCCCGAAACGGCTGATGCAGGAAATCGTGAAAGGAACCGGCCAGGTTCTCGTAAAACCCGGAGGCAAAGGCCGCGGTGATCGCGCAGGCGTTGCCGACGGATTGGACAGCTTCGACACGGTCGATCCGTTTCGGAAGAACGCTGCGCGCACGTGACGTAGCCACTTCGAAGTTAGGAATAAGCAGGACGAACTTTAGGCGTGGATCCACCTCGAACCTTTGCACTACCTTCAGTCGCGCGACCGTAAATCCTCCGTAAGTCGCGGGCGCCGCATTGTCCGGATGGCCCTCGAGTTTTGCGCAAAGCTGAAACAATTCGTCGCGCTCAACCTGCTCACCTGAGAGGTGATTCAACGCCAGCAACACTCCGAGACGCACGGTCACGCTGCTGCCGAGTCCGCGCGATTGCGGTACGTCACCCTTGATCGAACAGGCGATGGGAAACGACGTCACTCCCGTTTCGCGGAAGAATATGGTCGCCGCCCCGACCGCCATTGCGTTTTTCGTCACCGCACCGAAACGGCTTACCGTAATTTCATTGTAAAGGCGCAGCGCCACGCCGAGGCAATCGAAGCCAGGTCCGAGGTTCGAGGTGCTCGCCGGCACGCGCACGACCACGCTGCCGCTGGTCAGCGGGCGGCGACTTCCACGTTTGCCTCGACAGTCGATGGACATTGTTGCCACGATGTTCGCTTAGAATCGCATGCTCGTGAAAGCAAATGCCGGCTGGATAGATATCTCGCTACTCCGCGACTTTGAGGCGGAGCACACCAACGCGCATCGGCTTTGCACTTTTGCCGATGGATGGGTCGAGCGTTACGGCAGCGACACGCTGATCTCGCATAAGACGAAACCCGCACGCGAGCGACTCATGAAGGAATTGCTCTTCTGGGGCTCCACCGTGGATTTTCAGTTTGGCCGGATTTACGCGCGTTATCTGCCGAAACAAAACGACGATCGCGAGCCGCCGAAACTTTTACTGGGCGACGCGGACGCTAATCCACAGACTACGGTCGAGGAACGCTATTTGCAGTACGGCGTCGACTTCAGCGCTGGATATTCTGTCGGGTTATTTCTCGATCAACGCGAGAATCGCCGCTTCGTGCGCAGCGTGAAACCGGCGCGACAACTAAATTGTTTCTCCTACACCTGTTCGTTTTCGGTGGCGGCTGCTTCCGCCGGCGCGAAAACCGTGAGCGTTGACCTCTCGCGAAAATCACTGGATCGCGGTCGCGAGAATTTTGCGCGCAATAGTTTATCGACCGCGGGTCACCGCTTCATTGCAGACGACGTTTTCACAGTGCTGCCGAGTCTCGCGCGCCAAGGCGAGACATTCGACATGATCATCCTCGATCCACCGACATTCTCGCAAAGTAAGCGCGGGAAGGCGTTTCAGGTGGAACGCGATCTCGAGAAGCTGGTCGGCCTCGCGCTCGAAGTCGCCACGCGCGATGCGCGAATTTTGATCTCAACGAACTGCACCACGCTTAGCGGCAAAGGCCTTGAGCTCATGTCACGTTTTTGCCTCAAGATCGCCCGCCGGGCCGGCAGCTTTCATCAGGAACCGTTGCCTGCCGAATTCCCCGCCGCCGCGGCCGCCCGGACGCTCTGGCTGCATCTCCGTTAATTTACGGACACGCGATCGCCACGTGCGCTTCGAAACAGTTGTATGATGGACGGAAACCTTGCTGAAACAGACGACCTAGCGTTGCGCGGCCTGCGCTACACACGCGATCAATTCTCAGAAATCCTGGGTCAGACTGAAGACTACGTTCGAGAGAATCCTGGCCAGGCCATGCTCTACGCTTTCGGGATTGGATTTCTCTTCAACCGTCTCCCCGTCGGCCGTGTGCTCGCCGGGATCGCGCATCTAGCTTTGGTGGCTCTAAAGCCCGCCGCACTCGTTTACGGCGCCACCAAGTTGTACCAGGCAACGCAGGACGAATAGCCCGGAGGGACGAGCTTCCGCTCCTCCAAGGACTGGCCGCGAGTCCCTCCGAGGGAGTTGCTCGCTCAGTCGAGCGTAAACCCGATCTTAACGGTAACCTGCCAGTGGTCGACCTTTCCGTCGACGACGTGACCGCGCGTCTCGGTGACTTCGAACCAGCGCATGTTGCGCATAGTTTTCTCGGCGCGCGCGAGCGCATTTTCGACCGCTGCCTCGATGCTATCCGGCGACGAGCCGACCAGCTCGATCTTCTTGTAAACGTGATCGCTCATAGATGAACGTCGGCCGCGATTAGCTTTCCACAAGCCATCGTCGGTAGCCGGGGCGGCTTTTTTCCGAGATGCCGACGTAGAACATCGGCTCCAGATCCTTCATCTTCACTCTAATAGAGCGGCAAAGTGGATCGCCGAGATCCCGTAAAAAGCCCTTGTCGTATGCGCAACCAGATTACGTCGAAGACGTGGCTGGCCGGCGAATAAACGGAGAGACCATCGCCATTACTTGCGGCTTGCTCAGGGGCTCATCAAACGCGCCTGTCCACGGCTTCTCTCCGCGGAGCCGCCGGATTTCCGCCGCGTGCCGTGCTTCCACCGAGTGAATCCGCAGGGCGGCGGTGAGGAGAGCGCTACTGGTGATAAGGTTGGTCGCTTGTCCCTTGTAAGCTTTTACGCCCGTATCTTCGAAGGTCTGCGAGAGTTGAAGAAACGTACGGTAGTTGCTAAAAACATCGCGATACTTCCCGCCGCCGGTGAAATCGAACTGCGGCGCCGCCTGCGGTGCTCCACCGATGCCGGTGATACCCGTCGTTAAGAAGGTAACGTGCGCTCCTTCTTGTTTGCTGATTTGCTCGAAGACTGCCCGGTCCGACGACGGGATAAGGCCGGGCGCTTTCAACGCCTCGACGTAAAATCCGTGCTCCAGTTCTTCCAGCAGAAGCGCGAATTGAAGCGTCTCTATCGCCAAGCCCGTCTGCGGGGCGATCGCGGAACCGACCAAGGCGCAACCGGTGGCGGCAAGGGGCGTTAAAACGGCGAGCGCGATTTTACCGCCACCTTTGGCGATTTGTTGAAATGCGGCGCGGCGCGTGGTCGAGGCAGAGGCTCCGTCCGTTCCGAGGTTTCCGATTAGGTCGAGAATTTGTGTATTCATTTGAAGGAAATTCCTGGTTAGGCTTTTGGAAGGTTATCCGCATTGATCGGAGTTCGAATATAAGGAGCGACGACATGCAGCACTTCCGACGGCCGCATGACCGCGCCCAGCCCGAAACCGTCCACGATGTCGTCTCCGGCGAACGCGGCGCTGCGGGGCGCGAGCAAATCGCGCAGCATCGCGGCGTGACGTGCTTCCACCGAAACGATCCTGCCCGCCGCGAGAAGATGGTTAGGGTCTCTGAGCAACTGGCCCGCACCATTGTAAGCCCCGACCCCGGTATCTTCGAAGGTCTTAGCGGTGGTGAGCACACTCTGGCGACTGCTGAAATTAACAGTCCTGAAATCGACCTGCAGATTGGGAATCGCGGCTGCCCCGAGCGCGCCCTTCAGGAAGCTACGATGGGCGACTTCGTGATCGCGAATCTCAGTAAGGTACTGGCGTTCGCGCGAATTGATTCCCGAATAAAAGGAAGCGGTCACCTTGGTGTAGAAGGCGGCTTCCAACTGCTCGAGCGCATACGCGTAGTTCAACACTCCCACGTCCCCACTCCCGAGATTTACTCCGGCGGTCGCTTGCGCCCATAATTGACGCGGGATCAGACCCGCAGCCGTGGTGGCAAGGATCGTCGCGCCGGCGAACTTAAGGAATGACCGGCGTCGCACCGCGAATCCATCAGAACCGTGCGCAGCACTCGATTGTATGGCTGTCTTCAATTCGTCCATAAAATAAAAACGGGCGGTGATGTTCGGGTGGTTGTAAAAATAACGCCGTTGTCAAACTTTTATGTCCGTTACCGTACGAACATTGGAGTTTAAGAGAAATAGGGGTCAGTGCTCACTATTTGCACTCTTGTGCGAGAAATTCGGCGATGGCTGAGTTAGAGATGTTTAGGCTTCGCTCAATATGACAAGCAGCGCGGGAATTGGCGGCACGCCGCGGAGCCAAGGGTTTGTTTGCCAGAATCGGTGGCATGCGACAACTCGCGCGAGGTAACTCGCTCGCTTGCGCTACGTCAGTTTGATGATGCGAATTCACGGCCCTCGTTCATGCGAGCTTCGATCTTATGATATGAGCTCAAGCACTGAAGACAAAATGTCGGGCGGTTTCCACGAAGCGAAAGGCAAGATCAAGGAAGAGGCCGGCAAGGTGACCGGTAATGAAGACCTCGAAGCCAGCGGCGCCGCTGAGAAAGCAGGCGGCAAGGTGGAAGAAAAGGTCGGCGACATCAAAAAAGTATTTGGGCAATAGTCGGCGGTTTTTGCCGAAGGGGAACGGCAAAAAAGTTAGGGCTGATCGAAGTTCCTGTAGCGACGGCGCTCTGTCGCCGACAGAGCGGCGTAGCTACAGCTGCGCAAATGCAACGCGCCGTTGAGTGCGCGCGCTCCGGCTGCTAGCGTGCTGCGCATGGCAGATATCGAGTCGCACCTGATCGAGAAGCGCGTCTTTAAGACACCGCGCGCTTTTGCGAAAAGCTCACGCGTCTCGAGCCTCGAGCAATATCAGCGGATGCACCGCGAATCGATTCGCTCACCGGAAAAATTCTGGGCGCGCGAAGCGAAAGAGTTGCTCTGGCAAAAGCCGTGGCGGGAAGTCCTGCAATGGAAAGCGCCTTTCGCGAAGTGGTTCGTCGGCGGGAAAATAAACGTCTCGGAAAACTGCCTCGATCGCCATCTCGCCGGGCCTCGCCGCAATAAAGCGGCCATCATCTGGGAAGGTGAGCCAGGCGAAAAACGGACGCTGACCTATCAGCAATTGCATCGCGAAGTGTGCCGTTTCGCGAATGTGCTCAAGCGAAACAAAATTCGCAAAGGCGATCGCGTAATCATCTATCTGCCGACTATCCCGGAGGCTGCGATCGCCATGCTGGCGTGCGCACGAATCGGCGCGGTGCATTCAGTGGTGTTTGGCGGTTTTAGCGCCGATGCGATTCGCGATCGTATCGCGGACTGCGGCGCGACTGCCGTCATCACGGCTGATGGCAGCTACCGGCGCGGAGCGATCATTCCGCTCAAGAAAAATGTGGATAATGCGTTAACGGGGAAGACATCGATCAAGCGAGTGATCGTGTTCCGGCGGGCGGCGAATGAGATTCATATGCAGGAAGGGCGCGACGTCTGGTGGCATCGCGAGCTCGAGTATGTGGATGCGCGCTGCGCCGCGGAGCCGCTCGATTCCGAGCATCCGCTTTATATTCTTTATACCAGCGGATCGACCGGCAAACCCAAGGGCATTCTGCACACCACGGGCGGCTACCTGGTCGGGGTTTACTGCACTACCAAATATGTCTTCGATGTCCGTGAGGAGGACGTTTATTGGTGTACGGCGGACGTCGGCTGGGTCACTGGGCACAGCTATACCGTCTATGGGCCGCTGGCATGCGGGGCGACGACTTTGATGTATGAAGGGGCACCGAACTGGCCGGAGCCGGATCGTTTCTGGCGGATCATTGCCAATTACGGCGTGAACATTCTCTACACGGCGCCGACGGCGATACGCGCCTTCATTCGCTGGGGCGATGATTGGCTCAAGAAACATGATCTCTCGTCCTTGCGCCTCCTTGGTTCCGTCGGAGAACCGATCAATCCGGAGGCGTGGATGTGGTATCACGAGAAGGTCGGCGGTGGTCGCTGCCCGATCGTCGATACGTGGTGGCAGACGGAAACGGGCGCGATCATGATCTCTCCCCTGCCCGGCGCGATTCCGCAGAAACCAGGGAGCGCGACGCTGCCGTTCTTCGGGGTGGATGCTGCGATTGTGGATGACGCAGGAGTCGAAGTTGGCCCGAACGTCGGCGGGAAGCTTATTATCCGAAAGCCATGGCCTTCGATGCTGCGCACGATTTACGGCGATAAGGATCGGTATAAAAAACAGTATTGGAATGAATTCAAAGGCAGCTACCTGACAGGCGATGGAGCGCGCCGCGACAAGGATGGATATTTTTGGATCGTCGGCCGCATTGACGATGTGCTGAATGTCGCCGGTCATCGCCTCGGAACATCGGAGATCGAAAGTTCGCTGGTCAGTCATCCG
This sequence comes from Chthoniobacterales bacterium, assembly GCA_038323965.1. Lineage (GTDB taxonomy): Bacteria > Verrucomicrobiota > Verrucomicrobiia > Chthoniobacterales > UBA10450 > JBBQHM01. The sequence continues at coordinate 51,783 of JBBQHM010000003.1, forward strand.
CAGGTGGCGGAGGCTGCCGTGGTCGGTCGACCGGACGAAGCGAAGGGCCAGGCCGTCGTCGCGTTCGTGACTTTGAAAACTGGAGTGAAGGCGAGTCCGGAGTTACAGCAGGAATTGCGCAATCATGTCGGGATCCACATTGGCGCCATCGCAAAACCTGACGAGGTGCGTTTCGCCGACGCGCTGCCCAAGACTCGTAGCGGGAAAATCATGCGTCGCCTCTTAAAGGAAATCGCCAGCGGTAAAACCGTGACTGGCGATACGACGACTCTCGAAGATTTGAGCGTGCTGGCGAAACTGGGGAGCGAAGAGGGGTGACGCTTTACCGCGAGAGCGCGGCGCATTTGTGAGCTTCATACGCACAGGTCTGCGGGAACTTCGGCTCAAAGTCGGCCGCCAACGCACGCGCATGGTGTTGCGGCGCGAGAAACGTCATCTGCAACGTGCGGAAATTCATCTCGGCCGCGAAGGTGTGGAGCAGGCCGGGAATTTTCCTGAACTTCGGAGCGAGATTGTCGCACTCAGGACGCTTGAACAGGAGCAACGCGAAGTCACGGTCCGGATCACGCAGCTCGAGGAAGCGCTGAAAAAGATTGAACTCGAGCGGCAGCAGAACGCCCGGGAACAGAACGCGGCCATCGGTAAGCTGGAGGACGAGAAGAAGCCGTTTCTACAGCAACGCGCGCTGGCGAAAAGCGCGTCGGATGTTTGTGATCGCGAATTGGCGGCGGTCGAGCGGCGCCTCCAGGATAATGACACGGCTGATCGCGAAATCCTGCGGCAGCTCGCCACCCTGCAGGCGCAAGCCCCACCTCCGGCAGATCTTGATGCACAAGCAGACTTGCTCGGAACACGGCGGGCGCGCTTGCCCGACGAACGCGCCGAGCTGGTGCGCGCACGGCTGGGAAGTGCGGATGCCTGTCGCGTGGCCAAGGAAAAACTGACAACGGCCGATGCGCAGCTCGCGACGGCCGACGCAAATATCGCCCGCGTGCGCGAAGAATTTGAATCGCGAGATCGAACTCTGAACGAAAAAGCGCGCGGACTGCAGGATCAGCTCCGGGAAGCGCGACAACAACATCAGACCGTCGAGGAACGCAAAAATCCCGCGTATTTGAACATTGGGCGGCATCTCGCCTCCCGCGGCATACCGCCGCCGAATGCGCCTCATTTGCTCCACGATGTTCAACGACGCCGCGGCGTGGTCGAGCGACATGTCGAACACACCGCAGAACTCGTTGTCCTGTCGCGACAGATAGATAAACAGGAGCTGCGAAAATTTTATTTCAGCGTGACATCGATCATCGTTCTGCTCGCGATCCTGCTGCCTCTTGTGATACAAACTCCGCCCCGGCGGGAGTGGTTGCCGCAGGAAACGGAATCGATCGTTTCACTTAATGTCGAACAACTCGGTCGCGATGATTTCGCTAAACGCTGGCGGAACGAACAACCCGATACCTGGCAAAAAACCTGGAA
>JBBQHM010000004.1:0-49726 GCA_038323965.1 Chthoniobacterales bacterium
GTCCGCCGACGCGGCGAATCACCCGCCAGCCGTTTTCGCCGGCAAAGGCTTGTAGCTCGTCACTCGATAACGCTTTGAGAGCGCGCAATTCCGACGGATGCGTGATGTGACACTCCGGCTGGCGCGAGAGGATTGCCGCAATCTTTGTCGCGCTGCCGGCAAGTTCTGCGTTCACGAGTCGCTCTGGCGCGAGCCAACGCGGCGCGTCTCGGGTTCATTCCGTCGAACCGGCTCATCGTGCAGAATAGGCGGCTGCTTTGGCTTGCGATTTAGTTTGTTACCAAGCGAAGCCTGCGACTTTCGGTCTGGCGACGGTCCATGCGCAGTCGGTTTCTCCATGCCGAGACATCGTTTTTGCGACACCGCACGCGTGTGCCGGTGGCAGGAACGGCGGCCTGCGCTACCTTCGCCCGATGGTTTCTGAGATAATTGAGCTGCGCGGGCATATCATCGATTCGCTGACACTGCCAAAAGTGCTCGATCAAATCCTGATCCGCGGCGCGACTTTTAACATTGTGGAATTCAAGATCGGGCAAAAGCGCGTGGACCAAAGCTCGGCGCGCATCGAGATCACGGCGCCCACTCGGCCAGTGCTCGATGAACTTGTGCACCGGTTGCAGGAGCAGGGTGCTGAAATTAGCAGGGCCGCCGCTTCACCGAAGTAGTGCGAATGCGCGAACTCCTGCTTTGTCCGCCGGACCACTACGGCATCGAATACGAAATTAATCCATGGATGAGCCGTGAGCGCGGGGCCGATGCACCTGTCGCGCAGGCACAATGGAAGGGACTGCACGCGAAATTGCGGGAACTGCACGCGACCATTCACCTGGTCGAGCCGCGGCCGAAGCTGCCCGACATGGTGTTTACCGCGAATGCCGGGCTGGCGGTTGGGAAGAAATTCGTGCCGAGCAATTTCCGCCACGAAGAACGCGCCGGCGAAGCGCCGTTTTTCGCGAGCTGGATGGAAGCGAAGGGCTACGAAGTCGTCTGGCTGCCCAAGGGACTTTACTTCGAGGGCGAAGGGGATGCGCTGTTTGGGGGAGACGCTCTTTTCTGCGGCTACAAATTCCGCTCGGACATTAACTCGCACCGTGCCGTCGCTGAGATTTTTGATTGCCTCACCATTTCCGTCGAGCTGGTCGACCCGCGCTTTTATCACCTCGACACCTGCTTCTGCCCGCTGCCGGATGGAGGCGCGTTCTGGTTCCCGGCAGCATTTGACGAGTACGGCCAGCGCGCGATTCGCGAACACGTCGGAGATCTAATCGACGTCGCAGAATCGGAAGCCGCGCATTTCTCCTGCAACGCGGTTGTTCTCGAGCACGAAATTGTTCTGCCCGAGGGCGCCCCGGACCTCGTCAGCAAACTACAGGATCGCGGTTACAAATGTCATCCGTTGCCAATGACGGAATTCCTGAAAGCGGGCGGCGCGTGCAAATGTCTCACGATGTTTTTGCCGCAGCGCGAGACGGTCTGATCGATAGCGGCTGTCGCGCGCGCTGCTGTCATCCCGAGCGAAGCCGAGGGACCCCGCGGTTTCACGAGCAGACGACGCTGCACCTGGCGCAACTGGGTCCCTCGGCTTCGCTCGGGATGACGGGCATTTACGCGCGCTTCCGTTGCAACTCGGGCTCGATTTTTCCAAGCGGTAAACAGTTTACGACATCGCGTTTGGTGAGCCAACCCTTACGCGCCACGCCGATTCCGAAGCGCACATCCTGAATGCTCTCGACGCGGTGCGCATCGGGATTAATGACGCACTTCACGCCATTGGCTTTCGCGAGCGGCCACCAACGCCAGTCGAGATCGAGACGCTTAGGCGCGGAGTTAATTTCAATCCACGTTCCCGTTGCCGCAGCGGCATCTAGCACTTCCGGGATGTCGATCGCATATTCCTCGCGCCGCAGCAGGATACGCCCGGTGGGATGCGCCAGCATCGTGACGAATGGATTGCCCATCGCGCGAATCACGCGCTCAGTCATCTGCGACTCGCTCAGCCCGAACGCTGAGTGCACTGAAGCGACGACAAAATCCAGTTGCGCAAGAATATCGTCCGGAAAATCGAGCGTGCCGTCGCGAAGGATATCGCATTCAATCCCGGCAAATAAACGGAAGCCGTCGAAGCGCGCGTTGAGCTTTCCGATGCTGACAATTTGCCTCGTCAAATCAGCGACTGAGAGACCGTGCGCCTGCACCGAACTTCGGCTGTGATCTGCAATTCCAAGATACTCCAAGCCGAGCTCCTGCGCCGCCTGCGCCAATTCCTCCAGTGAATTGCGCCCATCGCTCGCGTGCGTGTGGCAATGGAAAGTACCGCGCAAATTCTCCAGCTCGATGAGCTTCGGTAGTTTGTGGTTCTCCGCAGCCTCGAACTCCCCGCAGTTTTCGCGTAACTCTGGCGCGATGTAAGCGAGATCCAGCGCGCGATACAATTCCGCTTCATCGCTGATTTTCGGCATCGGCCCTTTCGCTTTGCGCTTGGCCTCGGGAGCGGGGCTGAGGCGGTACTCGTTCAAGGTCCAGCCGCGCTGCAGCGCGCGGTTTCGCAGCGTGATGTTGTGTTCTTTGCTGCCGGTAAAATAGTTGAGCGCAAATGGAAATTCGCTCGTGGTCACGACGCGCAGATCCGCCTGAATTCCCGATTTGAGACGGACCGACGATTTGGTTCTACCGCGCGCAATGACGGAATCGACCAGTGCATGCTCAACGAACAGCTTGGTGATCGCGTCCGCCGAGTTTGTCGCAACGATGAAATCGATATCGCGGACGATCTCTTTCCACCGTCGGTAACTTCCCGCGATTTCGACCTGCAGCGCGTCCGGATGAGCGATCAAGTCGGCTTTTAACTTTTCGGCATCGCCAATGACTGCGCCGAGTTGAAAGGAGCCGACATGTTTTGATAGCGCTCCGATCGATTCCAGCAGCTTTGCCTGTGTCGTCGCACCAAATCCCGGCAGCGTTGCAACGAGCCCCGACTCGCACGCTTCCTTTAATTGCGCGATCGAGCTGACCGCAAGCTGCTCATATAACGCGCGAACTTTTTTCGCACCTATGCCCTGCAGCTTAAACAGTTCGAGAATGTCGGCTGGAAATTCTGCACGTAATTCGTCGCGGAATTTTAACCCGCCGGTCGTGGCGAGCTCCTTGATTTTTGCAGCAATCGCTTTACCGACGCCGGGAATTTTCTCGAGCGCCTCATCGTCACTCAAATCGGCAAAACTCCCGCCCCATTGCTCGAGTGATCGCGCGGCATTGGTATAGGCGCGAATTTTGAACGCGTTTTCGCCTTTCAGCTCCAGGAAAGTAGCGATTTCCTCCAGGACGGAGGCGATTTGTTCTTTCGTCATTTGGGGCGCCCGCGCTCGCGGAGAATGAATGTTGCTGTAGATTGCGCGCTCCGCAAAATTGTCCCCCAAACTTGTTCCGCACGCGCCTAATCGCCATTGCAGTCACCGCTGCGCTCTTCGTTTCGCATGCCGAAGCGGTGATTCTCTATCGGACGGGCGATCCTACGGCGAACATCACGGCTCCGGACAGTGTATTTCCGCACGATGGCTGGGACTACGAAGGCTTATTTGGCGGCTTCCTTGGCACTGCCATCGCGCCTCAATTTTTTATCACGGCTGATCACATCGGCGCGCAGGATTCGGTCATCCATTCTCTCGACGGTGATCACCACGTCGTCGCTTCGTTTCCGGACCCCGTGAGCGATTTACATATCTATCGGGTCACCGAACCCTTCTCTGTTTTTGCACCGCTGTATACACGGACAGATGAAGCAGGACAGCGGATCGTCGACATCGGCCGCGGTCGCCAGCGGGGCGCCGATATCCTGCTAAATAACCAGCTACGAGGCTGGGGGTATGGCGTCTTCGATGATGTGAAACGTTGGGGCGACAACATCATTGCCGGAATTTACCGTTACGGTCCTGAGAACGATCTGCTGTTCGCCGATTTCGATGCCGTCGGAAGCACCGCTGACGAATGCCAGCTCGCGGAAGGCGACTCGGGTGGCGCTGCTTTTATTAACGACGGCGGAACCTGGAAGTTGGCAGGGATCAACTATGCTATCGATGGCGGGATTTACACGGCTCCAAGCGATGGCGCGATCAGCAACGGCGCGATTTTTGATCTGCGTGGTTTCTACTACAAAAGTCTTAATGGCTTCGTCCAGATCGACCCAAACTATCCCGCCCCGGTTACGACTTCGTTTTATCCAACGCGTATCTCGACGAAGCTGGATTGGATCAGCAGCGTCATTGATCCTGCGGGTGACTACGACAGCAACGGCATCAAGAATCTTTTGCAATTTGCGATCAAGATTAACTCACCGAAACCCGGGGCATGGAGTGCGCCGTCCATCGCTGTGAGCAACGGATTCGTGACACTGACTTATCGAAAAATCGCGAGTCCCCTGCTGACTTATCAAGTCGAGCAAGCAACCGATCTGGTGACATGGACTGCTGCTGTTGCGCAGGAAACTCCGCTCGGAACCAACCAAAACCCTCAGTTGGTCGAGGCCAAAGTCGCGACGGGTAGTAACGCGGTCCTTTGCCTGCGGCTGCGAATCACGCAACAATAGCGCCGATTACATTCGCCCGCGGCGTTTGTAGAACTCGTAACGCGAAGCGATCGAGTCCACGTACTTGCGCGTGCCCGGGAAATCGATCGTTTGACGAAACGTGTCCCCGTCCGCGCCGGCGCCGGCATCTGTCGCCCAACGCTGGGCGCGACTCGCGCCCGCATTATATTCCGCGAGCGCAAAAGGCATGGGATCCCGCTCGTTCTTCCAATGCTTAAACGCGTGCTGCAGATACCAGATCCCCGCTTCAAGGTTACGTGACGGATCGAAGAGCTCCTCAACCTGAAAATCGTCAATATGATTTTGCTTCGCCCATTCGGCGGCAGCGATTTCGCTCACCTGCATCAGGCCGCGCTCGCCTGAGCTCCCGACTTTTCGCGGATCAAATTTGCTCTCCCGCCACACGATTGCCTTCACCAGCATGGGATCGAGTTCGTGCGCGGCGGCGACGGTGCGAATCAGTCCGTCGTACTGCTGGAAACGCGCGGGACTCACCCATTCGTAGACGGTGTAGGCCACGTCGCCAGAGCGGGACGCGACAACGACAAACCCGACGCCAAGTGCAAGCATCAGGCAGAGCGCAAACTTCAGGAGCAAACGCATCGCGCGGTCTTTTGGTCAGTTGGAGTTCACGCGATTCGCGCTGAAACTCACGGCGACCACCATCCATGGTTCAAACCGCCGAGCAAATAAATTCCGACGTCGCGCCTCAATTCGTTCGCGTCATCATCGACCGCGCCATCCAGCGCGAGCTCGACTATTCGATCCCGGAAACGTTGCGCGATCGGATTCGAATCGGATCGCGTCTGCGGGTGCCGTTTCGCGATAAATCGGCGCTCGCGACGGTCGTCCGCTTACTGGAGAAATCGGACGCATCCGGAATTCGGCCAATCGAAGCGCTGGTCGGCGAAGTGCCGGCGCTGAGCGAGGAGCTTCTCGAACTGGCGCGCTGGATGAGCAGTTATTACTGCTGCCCGATCGAAGCAGTGATTCGCAGCCTGCTTCCGCAAGTGGTCCGGCGCGCGGAAATCGGTAAAAAGCAGCAGCTGTTTGTGAAGCGCGCGCGGGAGATTTCCCTGGAAGAAATCGAAACTTTGCGACGCCGGGCGCCGCGTCAGGCCGACCTCGTTGCAGAGATCGCCGGCATCACGGAGCCGATTCGGGCGAGCGCGCTCCTCGCCAGGTTATCGCTCGATCACCAGACTCTGCGCGCCGTCGCGAAGCGTGGATTTATCACGCTGACGGAGACCGAGGTGGAGCGGGATCCCCATGCCGACGACGAGTTCATCGCGACGAGCGAGCTCGTTTTGAACGAAGAACAACTTGTCGCGCTCGATGAAGTAAAAAGTGCGCTGAACGACTCCGCGAATTCGCGCCCGATTCTGCTGCATGGAGTTACTGGCAGCGGTAAGACGGAGATTTACCTCCAGGCGATCAAGATCGCGGTGGCCAGCGGACGGAGCGCGATCGTGCTGGTGCCGGAGATTTCTTTAACGCCGCAGACGGTTGAGCGATTTAAGAGTCGATTCGCGGCGGCGCAAACTTCCGTGGCCGTCCTCCACAGCCATCTCTCGGAAGGCGAGCGGCACGACGAATGGCATAAGATCAATTCCGGAGAGGCGCGCATTGCTATTGGCGCGCGCAGCGCCGTCTTTGCGCCACTGAAAAATCTTGGACTCATTGTCGTCGACGAAGAGCATGAGACTTCCTACAAACAGGAGGAGGCGCCGCGTTATCATGCGCGAGATGTTGCCGTAGTCCGCGCGAAGCTGGAGAAGGCAGTCGTGCTTCTGGGCAGCGCGACGCCATCGCTGGAAAGTTATTTCAACGCGATGCGCGGGAAGTATGCGCTCACGACACTTAAGCATCGCATCGACGATTGCCAGATGCCGTTGATCCGCATTGTCGATCTGCGGATGCAGGCCCGCAAAGGCAAGGCGCTCTCAATTTTATCCGACAAGCTCCGCAACGCCATCGAAGCGCGCCTAAGTAAACGTGAACAGACGATATTGTTCCTAAATCGGCGCGGGTTCTCTACTTCATTGCTGTGCAGCAGCTGCGGCGAAGCGCGCAATTGTCCCAACTGTAGTGTCGCGCTGACCTTCCACCGCGGCGTCGCCAGACTCAGTTGTCATTTATGCGGGCACACCGCGGCTGTTCCCAAGAAATGCCCGGCTTGCCACGAAGATGCATTGATCTATTCGGGGTTCGGCACGGAAAAGGTTGAAGCCAACGTCTCACAAATTTTTCCGACGGCGGTGGTGAAGCGGATGGATGCCGATTCCATGACGCGCAAGGAAGCATATCGCGATACCCTGCGCGCCTTTCGCGCCGGCAAGATCGATATTCTCGTCGGGACCCAGATGATCGCGAAAGGATTGCATTTTCCGAACGTGACGCTGGTGGGAATTATTAACGCCGATCTCGCGCTCCATCTTCCAGATTTCCGCGCGGGCGAGCGTACTTTTCAACTTCTGACCCAGGTGTCCGGTCGCGCGGGTCGCGGCGAAACTCCGGGCGAAGTTTTCGTGCAAACCTACACGCCGTTCTCGCCTTCGATTCAGTTTGCGCGTCATCACGATTTTGATGGATACGTCAAACAGGAGCTGGAGTTTCGTGAGCGGTGCGATTTCCCGCCGTATAAACATGCGGTTCTCATCACGGTGCGTTCCACGCACGAAGGTCGCGCTAAATTCTCCGCCGAAACTCTCGGCCGACGCTTGAAGGAAGCGCTACCCGCCGAATTCTCTCGCAGCGACCCGACTCCTGCGCCGATGGAAAAACTGCGCGGCGAATATCGTTTTCATATCCTGCTGCGCGGTGACGCCATCGTGCGACTCAGCCGATTGCTGCGCGAGACGCTGGACCGTTTGCCCTTCCCGGAAGACGTCGCCGCCGCAGTCGATGTGGACCCTTATCAATTGTTATAACCGCTTGCCGTGGTTCGCCCTACTTTGATATGATCCGCCGATGCGCACCCTTCCTGTAGTTCTCACTTCGCTGGTATTTTCGACGTCATTGCTGCCTGCGCATAGCGTCGAAGCGCAGGCCGGTTATTCACTCGGCGCACACCTGCAGTCGCGCGGTTTTGGCGGAGCGCAGTTACGTCGTGTCGGGACGAACTTGCTATCCGTGCCGATCGTGTTGAACGGACGCAAAACGGAATGGATCGTCGATACTGGCGCCACGCATTGCACGATCAACCGCACAGTCGCCCCACAATTTGGAATGAAGGAAGCCGCCACCGGAATCGGAGTGGTCGGTGCCTTCGGGGCCAGCGGCGATAAGGTCGGCGTCTCGATGGCACAGACGCTTGGCATGGGGAATTGCGTTCTCAAAAATGTTCCAGTCGCGGTTGTCAACGCAGGAGACATGTATGCGCACTGGGGGAACCGCGCACTACGCTTGGACGGGTTTCTGGGAGCGCGCGAGATGCGTCGCTTTGGAATGGTTATCGATTGTGCGCGACAAATGATGTTCGTAAATCCTGCTGGTGAAAAGGGAGGCGGCCTCGACGCGCTGCTGCCGGCCCAGGGATTTATTCGCGTTCCGATCCGATACGAAGGAAACGAGTTCCTGGTCGATGGGGCCGTTAATGGTACTCCGGCGCGATTCATCATCGATACGGGATCGTTTGTCACGATGCTCAGCAGAAGTTTTGCGAAAGCAGCGGACCTCAAACCGAGCGACCCCAGATATTACTCTAAGGGGATTGGCACGCGCGAAGCGGGCGTCTCGATTGCTACGCTGAAAAACTTTCGGATTGGTGGCGTGGAATACTCGAATCTCGATGTCGGCGTGACGTCGCTCTCGAGCCAAATTGCCGGACCAAAGGTCGGCCTTGCTGGTCTTATCGGCGGTGAATATCTCGCGCTGAAATTTGGTATCGTCGATTGCGGCGGACTCGCGCTCTACCTGCGTCCATAAGCAAAGCGAGGTTGGACGAGACGGATCACTTCCGGCAAGTTGCGGAAGGTGTCTGCCCGCATACGAATTTTTGGCGTCACGCTCTTCTGGCTTGTCGTCATCACCCTCCTTCATGGTGGACTCAATCTTCACTGGTGGGACCAAAAGCCTTCAGTTGCGGGCGGGCGCTCGAAATTTCGCGTCGGATTTTTACCGGTGACCTGTCATTTAACGTGTCCGGTTACTGACTTCATTAATCGCAGCATCACCGGTAACAATGTCTATGATCCGGTCCGCTTTAACGGTTGGCCCGAGCTCAAGGAGGCTTATCTATCGGGCTACACTCCGGCGACATTTATCCTGGCACCGATGGCAATCGCGCTGCGTGAACAAGGCGTGCCGATCAAGATCGTCTACCTGGGACATCGCGATGGATCGGCGGTGATGGTTCACAAAGACTCGAATATTTACCGCACCGAAGACTTGAAGGGCAAAACGGTCGCCGTGCCCGGGCGTTATGCGAATCAGCGCCTTATCCTTTATCGAGAACTCAAGGCGAAAGGCATGAGCCTGAACGACATCAAACTCGTGGAGATGGCGCCGCCGGATATGCCGGCCGCACTCTACGCCAAGGCGGTGGACGCGATCTCGTCCGGCGAACCGTTTATGGGGCAGACCGAGCTCGATGGTTACGGACGTTGTTTGTATCAGGCGAAAGATTCGTGGCCGGGCTTCATCTCGTGCGTGCTCGCCGTCAGCGAAAAAGCCATCGCGACCCATCGCGGCGATGTCCAGACTTTGGTCAACGGAATCGCGAAGAGCGGGAAGTGGCTGGATGCCAACATGGATCACCGGATGCAGGCCGCGAATTTCGTAAGCTCGCTCTATTACAATCAGAATCCGCGCCTGCTCACGTACGTGCTAAGCAAGCCGCCCGATCGCGTGACCTACAGTAATTTAAGGCCACTCCGCGCGAACTTCGAAGAGATCGAGCAGCTCGCGAAAGAGGCTGGAATTCTAAAGGGCACAGCCCATTTCGATGACTACGTGGACACGTCGTTTGCGCCCGATGACTCGCAACTGGTTGCCCATAATTTTGAGGTGGCTCCCGCGCATGCGCACTGATTCAATCGCGCGATTTGCGCTGCCGCTCGGCGTTGCGGCGATTTTCCTCGTCGCGTGGCACCTCGCGGTCCGTGCCACACACAGTGATTTATTCCCGACGCCGATCGAAGTCGGCCGTGGAATTCTCGAGCTGTTAGAGAAAGGGCTGCTCCTCAAATACATTGTCGCTTCGCTCTTCCGCGTAACCTGGGGATTTACCCTTGCCGTCGCAATCGGAGTGCCCGTCGGACTCGTGCTCGGCTGGTATAGCCGCGCGTTCGAAGCCTTCAATCCGATGATCCAGATTTTCCGACCGATCTCGCCGATCGCCTGGATCCCCGTCGCGATTTTATGGTTCGGCGTGACGGACATGGCACCCATCTTCCTGATATTTCTGGCTAGCGTGTTCCCCGTGATGGTCTCGGCGATTGCTGCCGTGCAGAACATGCAGCCCGTGTATCTGCGCGCGGCGCAAAATTTCGGCCTGACGCGATTCGAGCTTTTCCGCCAGGTTATTTTTCGCGCAAGCCTCCCACAAATTATCACCGGCATCCGGATCGCGCTCGGGGTCGCCTGGCTTGTCGTGGTCGCGGCGGAAATGATCGCAGTGAATAGCGGACTTGGCTATTTGATCATCGACGCGCGAAATGCCGGTAAACGCTATGATCTTGTCGTCGCTGGCATGGTGATGATCGGGCTCATCGGGCTCGTGCTAGACCTGCTGGTTCGCCAACTGGAAAAATTGCGCGCCGTGCGTTGGGGTTACTCGATCGAACGATGAGCGCGCCCGCCGTCTCCATTAGTGCGGTGACGATGTCGTTTCGCGGCGATCGCGGGTCTGACGCCGTTCATGTTCTCGACTCGATCAATGCGGAAGTGAAGCGGGGAGAATTCGTCTGCATCGTCGGGCCGAGCGGTTGCGGGAAATCGACATTGTTAAACATCGTCGCCGGCTTCACCCATCCCACCGCGGGCGAAGTGCGAGTCGAAGGCACAAAAGTGACGCGACCCAACCCGCGACGCATTTTCGTCTTCCAGGAAAACGGCGTGTTTCCGTGGCTGAATGTGAACGACAACGTCGCGTTTGGATTACGGGGCAAAGCGCCGCGAGATCGCGCCGAAATCATCCGGCACTATATCGATCTTGTCGGGCTGGCGGGTTTCGAGGAAGCGTACCCGCGCGAGTTATCGGGCGGCATGCGCCAGCGCGTCGAAATCGCGCGCGCCCTCGCGGCCGATCCCGAAATCGTCTACATGGACGAACCATTCGGTGCGCTCGATTTCCTCACGCGAATGAAGATGCGCGCTGATCTGATTCGAATCTGGCAAAGTGAGAAGAAGACAATCCTGTTTGTCACACACGACATCGAAGAAGCGGTGCAGCTCGCGGATCGTGTTCTGGTCCTGAGCCCGCGTCCCGGACGCATCGAAGCCGTGATCGACATTGATCTGCCGCGTCCGCGCGATCTCGATTCACGCGGTTATCTCGAAAAGCGAGATGCAATTTTTTCTACGATGGGAATGAGCGTCCGCGTCGGCGAGAACACTGCCGGCTCATTATAAACAGCCGCCGACGGCCTGGATCGGTTCCGTTCGGCCAACTTCGGTAATCCAGGCGGCGATCGCCCCGCGTTTTGATTTCGCTTGCCCTGCGGGTTTGCCGTCGGTGAAAAATGCAACCGGGTCATAACCCTGGAGAGCGACACCAGTTTTATCGACGTTCGGCTTTGGCTCCGCGAGAGCCGCCGATGCCAAGAGGGCGAGAGAGAGGAATGGTAGTGGGCTGAATTTCATGAGTGTCGGGTGAGAGCACCCGCGCACACCATTATTCTGCATCGGAATTCCACCTGCCGGCGTATGACAGGGAATAAAGATGCGCTTCGCCACCCTTATGAATGTGATCAAGCGAAGTAGACGAACGATCTTAACCTGCGCTTTCTTCGCGGCCTTTGGCGTGGTCGGCGGCGCGCTAGCTCAAACCGCCGTTCCCTCAAGCGAAGCGAAGGCTGTCTTCGCAGGCGGATGTTTCTGGTGCATGCAGCCGCCGTTCGACCACGTCCCAGGAGTCACCTCCACCAGGGTCGGATACGCAGGAGGCACGGAAGAAAACCCGACTTACAAACAAGTTTCCGCGGGCGAGACGAGTCATCGCGAATCAATCGAGGTCACCTACGATCCTGCAAAAGTGACTTACGAAAAACTGCTCGACGTCTTCTGGCACAACATCAGTCCGGTCCAGACCGATGGGCAGTTCAATGATGTGGGCGATCAGTACACGACCGCAATTTTTTATGCGACCGATGAGCAGAAGAAGATGGCGGAAGCTTCCAAGGAGGCGCTTGCGAAATCGGGTCGCTTCCAGAAACCAATTGCGACGGTGATTCTACCGGCCGGCAAGTTCTGGCCCGCGGAGGAGTATCACCAGAAATACTATCTTAAGAACCCCGCGCACTACGGGCTTTATCACTTCGTCTCTGGCCGCGCTTCCTACAAAGAACGGACCTGGGGTAAAGGCCAGTAGTTCGCATTGGTGGTGCGGTACGCTTAGATCATGACTTCATGGGGAGCGCGAATTCCGACCTGGCCATTTAATTTGAACATCCAGATTCGTTTCGGCCGCTCTTTGCTGCAATAAAGCCCCCAGCTCGAAGAAATGGAGCAACCCAAAACCGTTGTTGCCGGCTGTCGTTAGCAGCGCTAGTCGCGAACCGTGCACGCCTTCCATTCAAGCCTGACTCACCACGCAGCCTCATGAGGGTAACTGCGTGGCCGGCTCCGCGCGTTGATGCTCTAGCGCGTCACTCTAGGGATCGCGCACTGTGACTTCAAACGTCTTACTCGCAGTGTTATTGCAGTCGTCGGTGGCAGTGACCGTCACTGTTGTTTTGCCAACACGGAAGAAGCTGCCGGAGGGCGGGCTGGCGGTTGCGGAGACTGGCCCCGTTTCCGAGTCGACCGCGCTGACGGCAAAGGAGACAAACGCGCCCGTTCGCCCTTTGCGCCTTTTCGCTTTTACGGTGATGTCCCCCGGAGTGCTGATAACAGGGGGAGTAGTATCGCACGCCTCGAATGCGCCGATGTCCATACGACCATTGCGTACCCGCGCAAAACCCAAACCGCGCTGATCGAAAGTGGGCGGCGGGGAAAAACTCGGATTGCCTGCATCAATCGCCGGACTGCCATTCAACAATGCGGAGGTGAATGTGGCACCGCCGTTATCTGCCAACGTCCCAAGATTCGGGTCAGTGTTACGAATGTCACCCGGACCGCCGAGGTAACCGCCAGGCCCAGTGCCGCTGCCGCCACCAGCAGCATCACTCGCAAGGTTGTAGCCGAGCGAAGTCGTCGTCGCGCCGGAGGTGTTTAGAATGGTTACGGCTGGCGACGGTCGTGCACGCAGCACCGTATTAGCAACTTCGAACCTCGCCGGACCGTTTCCTCCATCGTTGGCAACACAGCCGCCGACGCCGGTGGATGACGTATCGTCGATCGTGCTGCTGTTTAGAACGAGTGCGCCACTAGCATTAATGATGTTTGCCGCGACCGCGCTGCCTAGCCCAGGTCCAGAGATGTTGCCACTGAATGTGCTGTTGGAAATGTTCAGAAGCGCCCTGCCGACGCCACCATAGTTCAAAATCCCGCCGCCGCCTCCACCCGAATTGTTACTGAAGGTGCTGTTGCTGATTGTAGCGATGACGTGCCCGCTGAAGCCCTGGTTGTAGATGCCGCCGCCCGCTCCGCTCGAGTTCCCGTCAAACGTGCTGTTGTCGATGTTCAATATCGCTGAGCCGCCGTTGTTACCGAGATTGATAATCGCTCCGCCCGCATTTGCTGACGAGTTCCCGATTAGCCTCGTGTTTTTCAGCGCCAACACCGCCATGCAGCCGCCGTAACCATCATTGTCAATCGCGCCGCCCGAATCTGTTGCCGAGTTATTACTGATGACGCAATCGGTGACGGTGAGATTCGCGTGATCGTTTTGGATGCCCCCACCGTTGCCTGCGCTGCCGTGGATAATCGTTAGGCCGGAAATAACGACCACATTCGCTGAGCGAACCGCGAATACCCGGCTAAGATTCTGAGCGTCTACTGTCAGGTTCATCGGGCCGGGGCCGCCGATGGTGACGCTCTTGCCGACCGTGAGCTCGCCGCTGGAAAGTGTGATTACACCGCTGATGGAAAATTTAATGATGTCGCCATCATTCGCGTCGGCAAGCGCCTGGCGAAACGATCCGGGCCCGCTGTCGCTCGTGTTCGATACGGTTAACGTCGCGGCTTCAATAACCTGAACAGCCGCTACGGTGAGGAAGCACAGGGTGACGCAAAGAGATGTTCCGCACCATGTGGTCTGAGACGAATATGTATGATTCCTCATGAGGAAGTCTCGTGAGCGCCGATGGATAGTGTCAATACCTTTCGGCGTCTGATTACCCCCAGATCGAAATCGCAAGGCCCTCCTCCATAGAGATTTACGTCTTATGGAGGTCGGGGCGTATCAGATTCAAAAACAGCCCTTGGAATCATAAATGTCCAAGTAAACTTTTGATCGAATAGCGCGAAACCGCGTTTTACGAGTCAGCCGGCAGACGGGCTCGAACCGACGACCTGCTGATTACAAATCAGCTGCTCTACCAACTGAGCTATACCGGCGAATAAGGCGGCATTTTAGGCCAGCGCCGTGCGGGAAACAAGCGGCCGTCTCACCGCTGGTCGCGAATGGCGACGCCGTTCCGAAACTTTGCCACCCATCCATTCAGCTCTGCCTGTTTGTCGTGCTCGCCAAGTTCGTCGGCGAGTCGCCCGGTGCGTTCCACAGTGGCGATCGCGTCTTCGAATTTTCCCGCCTCCGCGTAGGCGGCGGCCAGCGCCTGCAGCTGAAGGATTGACCTCCCGTTCGTCGATCTTACGGCAATCTGCGCGAGCTCGACGGCTCGCGTTCCATCGCGAAGTGCGGGGTCAGGCGAAGTTGCGAGCACCCACGCGATGTTGTTGGCCGCGGCAGCGTTCGTCTCGTCATAACGCAACGCCAATTCCCATTCTTCCAACGCCTCGCGAATCCGGACCTGACCCGCGTAGAGCAAGCCAAGGCTCACGTGCGCGTCGACATTATCCGGCAGCACCTCCAGCATTTTCTTCCAATGCTCAATCGCGTCCTGCGGCCGATTCAGCAGTGTATAGGCGACAGCAAGCCCGTTTTCGGCAGCCGCGTTGCCGGGACGGATATCAAGGGCGCGATCGTAATGTGCAATACCTGCCGCGACCTGGCCTTGGACGACCAGAATGCCGCCCAGCCCGGCGTGGGCAACATCGTTATCGGGATCGATCGCAAGGGTGTGTCGCCATAGCGTCTCGGTATCGCGCCAAACGCCTGTTTGTCGCCAACTCAAAATAGCCAACGCGACGATCGCCGCGGCCGCCGCAGGGATTAGGATCGTCTTTCGCCACGCGAAAGCTCGCTTCGCATCGGCAATGGACCATGTCGCGCCTAAGAGAAGTCCTACATGCGGAAGATAGGTGTACCGATCGGCGTGACCTTGCAGTCCCACCTGCACGATGCCGATCACCGGCAATAACGTGATGAGATACCAGAACCAGCCGACAAGCTGATAAGGACGCGAGCGTCGGGTGAGAAAAGCCGCCACCGTGATGGCGACGAGAAGCGCCGCTTCCAAGGCGAGCCACCAAGTCGCAATGCCACCTTCGACGTGTGGATAAAACGGAACGAGATCGACCGGCCACACCAGTTGTTTCAGATACTGAACGTAGCTATCGATCGTTCCGTTGAAACGCCAGCGCAGCGGAAGATATACCGTTGTCCCGATGGCAAGGCGCTGCGCCGCGAGCGTCGCTGCGCACGAAGCCGCCGAGAGTGCGAAGAGCGGCCACTTCTCCAGAACCGGTCGCCGCGAAGAAGCGAAAAGCCGATCAAAGCTGATGCGGTTCAGCGGCCAGATATCGAGCAGGAGTAAAACCAGCGGCGTCGTCACGAGCATTGGTTTGGCCATTAATCCGAGCGCGAGAAAAAGGGCGACCACAACCATTCGTCTCGCTCTGCGAGAGCGCGCGTACCACGCGTAAGCTCCGAGGGTAAGCATGAAAAAGAGAGCGCTTAAGACGTCCTTGCGCTCCGAAACCCATGCCACTGACTCCACGCGGAGCGGATGAATGGCGAACAGGGCTGCGACGAATGCACTGCGCCAGACCGCCCCCGTCATCGCGCGCAAAACGAGGAACAGCAGCGCAGACGCGATGGCATGCAAGGCGACGTTCTCCGCGTGCGGTCCAACGGGATTTATCCCGTAAAGACTGCAATCCAGCATGTGCGTGAGGGTGGTGAGCGGGTGCCAGTTTTGCGAATGGATGTGCGTGAAAGCCCACTTCACGCCATCGATCGAAATACCCGCCAGAACATGCGGATTCTCGAGGATGTAGGCCTGGTCGTCATAATTAACGAACTGATGGCCGACCGCGGGCCCGAAAACCGCGGCAACGGTTGCGATAAGCCCGATGCAGATTGCAAACGTGCGTGACCGTTCGCTGAACTTCACGAGCGAAATGTTGCGTCGCTAACTGCGCGACCGCCACGCTGCAGTCAGCGGTTCTGCCGTCTCGAGATTCTTGATCACCGTGCTGAGATAAACCGATTCAGGATAAAACGCCCGCCACTTGGTAATCTCGGATCTGTTCAGCACGGTGAATCCGTAACGCTCAAACATCTTCTCACCGCGCCGACTCTCGAAGGTGACAATCTGGCCGTAAACGCGTTTTTCCCCGCGGCGATAAAGGTAACTCAAATACGCGCTCAAGAGCGCGCGCGTCGTCGAAATGCGACGGGCATCGGGAAGCAGGTTGACGTGAAAATGCGGCGTGCGGCGCGGCGCGGCCGGCACTTCACGCCAACCATTCATCACGATCCAAAGAATGAAGCGCCGCGATTTCGCGTTGTAGCGGAAATAACGAAGCAGCGTGCGAAACGACAGCACGAGATTCTGATGGAAGGAATAAAGCTGGTTACGCAGCGGCTTCCGGCAGCCCAGCAAATAACCACGAATCTCGCCTTCGATCTCAATGACGAACGACGACTCGGGTTCGTGATCTGTGTAGTACGTCGTCAGGAAATCAGCAAACAGCTCTCGATCCTCGTAAACGGGATCAATCGCTTCGCCGAGAAAACCGGTCTGGCAGCAAAGCGCGCGCACAGCCTCCCGGTCGGAAGGCCGGTAACTGCGAATCGTGAACGGCTTGTCGTCTTTCATCTGCGTCCGGAATGATACTCTGCGATGACCTCGCGGTATATCGAGAAAAGTCTGTCGAAGACCCGCGGCCAGGCAAGTTGCGCGGTCGCGAGACGCGAAGCTTCCGCGCCCATCCCCGCGAGATCACGAGTCACAACTTGTTCGATGGCCGCCGCCAGTGCGCCCGCGGAATTCTCAGCCGCCCACGCCGATTGATCATGCAGGATAATGCGATCCATGTAACTACCGCGAATGCCGATCACCGGAGTCGCGCAGGCCTGACTTTCCAGCGCGACGAGCCCGAATGTTTCCTGCACTCCCGGATGAACGAAAAGGTCCGCGGCCCGGTAATATCGGGCGAGTTGCCGCGAATCCGAGCAGTACGGAATCCAGCTCACCGCGTCGCCCCCGTTGACCATCGTCTCCAACGCCTTGCGATCGGGCCCGTCGCCGATGACCAGCAGATGGAAGGTGTCCGGGGCTTTCGCGCGCAATAGATCGAATGCGTCAAACAAGGTTATCGCATTTTTTTCCGGCGCGAGTCGGCCAACATACAACAAGAGTTTGCGGTCCGCGGGCACGGCCAGAGCAGCGCGGGTGGTGAGTTTGTCGGCGATATCCTCGCGAAAAATCTCCGTGTTCACGCCAAGGCTAACGGGTCGCACGTTCCGCACGCCCCACTCTCGGAGCACCCCGGCCAGTTGAGGCGAAGGAACAAGGGTCGCAGCAAATCGGTTATAAAGATTCCGGACATAGCTGCGGGCAAGGTCCATCACGATTTCGGCCCCGCGAGTTCCCACATATTTGGAAGCGCCTCGCACGTAGGCTTCGGCAAAATGCGAATGATAGAACCCGACCACTGGGAAACCGATCGATTTTCCAGATGCGATCGCCTTCCACGCAATTTGGTAGGGATCACTGGACTCCACGATGTCCGGCTTTTCACGCGCCATGATCTCGCCGATTGCGCGAAGATTCAGCAGCGCGCGGTACTTTGACGTTCGCGAGATCAGCGGCGAGCTGATGCGATAGATTGTCGTTCTTTCACGCCGCTCGATTTCGTTTTGGTCGCCGGGAACGATGAGCACATGCTCGTCGGAAGTTTCGCTCTCGATATAGGCGATCTTCTCGTGGACATAACGTTTAACACCTCCGCTCAGCGGCGAATAAAACTGCGTGAGATCGCAAATTTTCAACGCGGAGGCGCTGACGTCCGCCGCGTCAGGCCGGAACGGGCTCGATTGAACTGAGATAGCGCTCGGCCTCGATCGCAGCAGCGCATCCCGCGCCGGCCGCTGTGATCGCCTGCTTGTAAACTCGGTCCGCTACGTCGCCGGCGATGAACACTCCGGCATGCTTACTCTCGACCAGCTTTTTGGTGAGTAGATA
Source organism: Chthoniobacterales bacterium (assembly GCA_038323965.1). GTDB lineage: Bacteria > Verrucomicrobiota > Verrucomicrobiia > Chthoniobacterales > UBA10450 > JBBQHM01. The sequence continues at coordinate 18,217 of JBBQHM010000004.1, forward strand.
TCCATCCGGATCAGTGTCTAGCTTGCCGGCATAAGGCTTCGTGTTCGGGTCATGGCCGATCGCGACAAAGACACACGCGACCTGCAAAGATTGCTCCGCGTGCGTCAGGTTGTTTCGCAGCTTCACCGCGCTCATTTCGCCTTTGTCGTCCGTCACGTATTCCAAAACGGCCGTGTTCCAGATTGGCTCGATTTTTTCGTGTGCTAATACGCGGTCAGCCATGATTTTCGAGGCGCGCAGTTTGTCCCGACGATGAATCAGATAAACTTTTGAAGCGAAGCGGGTGAGGAAGAGCGCTTCTTCCGCGGCGGAATCCCCGCCACCAACCACGCAGACAGGAACATTTCGGTAAAAAGCGCCGTCGCATGTCGCGCAACTTGTCAGGCCGTGGCCAATGAGTTTCTCCTCGTGCTCAAGGCCCAGCCAGCGCGCCGATGCGCCGCTGGCAACAATTAACGATTCCGTTTCCAGCCATTCGTCGTCCGCCTTGATGCGGATGTTTTTCCCGCTCGGATCGAATTCCGTGACTTCGGCATACGAGAATCGTGCCCCAAATTTCTCGGCCTGGGCGTGCATGTTCATCACGAGCTGCGGCCCGTCGATGCCATCAGGAAATCCGGGGAAATTTTCGACCAACGTCGTGGTGGAAAGTTGCCCGCCCGGCTGACGTCCTTCCAGCACAAGAGGACTTAAATTCGACCTGGCCGCGTAGATCGCTGCCGTTAGCCCTGCGCATCCGCTCCCGACGATGATCACTTTCTCCATTGCGACGAAATTTAGCCACGAAGCGAAGCGAGGCAAAATTCGCGACCGCCGATCCGAGCCGTGGAGCAATCCCGATCAGCCACCTACGACCTGAACGCTGACGGAATGGCAGAGAGTCGGCTGATCGGAATCTGTCACGCGAACGGACAGCATGCGTTGGCCGGGTGCGGCAGGTTTCCAAGCGAACCTCCAAACGACCCACGCCATTGGAGTTGCGGCGTACTCAATGGCCGCTTCGCGCCATGTCGCACCTTCATCGTCACTCGATTCAACGCGCGAAATCTGCCGGTCGCCCGCGAACGCGACGCCTCTGATTGTAATTGTGTCACTTGTACTGAGTTGCGCGTTTGCCATCGGCGAATCAATTCGGCCAAACGTCGGGACCGGCGGAGGGTTGATGTTCGCCTCGTGCATCTCCTCGGCGCCGATGAGCTCGATGTTTGAGAGCCATTTCACCGATCGCTCGCCGTAGGCTCCCGGCACAATCAGGCGCAGTGGATGACCTTGCCGATACGGAAGTAGCTCGCCGTTCATTTCGTGCGCGAGCAGGACATCCGGGTCCATCGCCGCTTCCAGCGACATGATTTCGCTATGTCCATCCACTCCTTCGAAACGCACGCCCGCGGCGCGAGCGAGAGGACTGGCCACCGTGAGCAGTTCGCGAAGCGAAACCCCAGTCCAGATCGCGTTGCTGATGAGACCGCCACCGGGCGGATTTCGCGATGAAAGCAGGGTCGTTTCCTGGTCCGTCGGCGGCATGCCGCGCAGATCCTGGATGCGCCAAGTGTGCGGCGTTTGGACCAGTCCATCGACTTCCAGGTGCCATAGTCCGGAATCGACTCGCGGGTCGATGAAATTTTCGGAGACGCAGTAAAACTCATCACGCGGGGTAATCGGTTTTACCGCTGCGCCTTTGTATTCCAATCCGTCGTGACGGAACGCGCTGACACGATAAAGATTGCGCAATAAGGCGACCGTTCCGCCGGTCGCGACGATTCCAATTCCGCCGAGCAGAAGGGCGCGGCGCGTGACTGCGGGTGCATACGGAGAATGGGCCGACTCAGGCTTTTCGCGAAACAGTAGCGCCAGCGTTCGCTCAAAAAGGAGCAGTGTTAAAAAAAGTGTGAGCGCGGTGGCGACTCGCGCGGTTTCCGGCGGCCAACCGGTCAAATTAATTCCAAGCGCATGCCATTGCAGCAGCACCAGCGTGACCACGAGCACCGCCGCGCACACTCGCCATCGGCGCGGATTTGCCTTCGCATAGAGAGCACCACCAACTCCCCCGATTCCCACGTGTGCACACATGACCAATATCAAGAGCGTCCACCGCGGCGGAATTCCGGAACGATTCAAGCAACGGACAGCAAGGAATATCGTGTTAGTGAAACCGACGAGATCGCTAACGAGCAACATCGCTGCGATGGCAACGACGCTCGCCAATACGCCGCAAATAGTGCCGCGCGCGATTCGTCCGGAAGCACTCATGTTCGTTGCAGCGCAATCCGCAGGATCGTGGCGATGATCCGTGAGCCAGCGACAAAGGTGCCGCGCAATGTTCCGGAAACTTTCGACTCGCCCCCGGTGCGGCAGCGATGATTCACCGGCACTTCGAGAATGCGAAGTCCCGCGCGTGCGGCTCGCATCTGCATCTCAACATTCCATCCGTAAGTCTCTTCGCGCATGCCGAGGCGCATCAATGCGTCGCGCCTGATCGCACGGAAGGGGCACATATCGGTGTAGCTGACACCGTATAATAAGCGGACCAGAAATCCGGCGAAATAGCCCGAGAAAATTTGTTGGAAATTCATGCTGCCCGGCTCGCGTTCGCCGCGTGTGCGTGAGCCAATCACGAAATCATGTGTGCCGCTCGTGATTGGATCGAGCAGACGATGCATCAGCTCTGGACAATCACTGCCGTCGCCATCGAGGAAGACGATGATCTCGCATTCCGACGAAACCGCCGCGACGCCGGCGGCACAGGCGCGACCGTAGCCCCGCGGCGCACCTACGACACGGGCGCCCTCGGCGCGCGCACGCTCCGCTGTTCGATCCGTGCTTTCATTATCAACCACGACGATCTCCCGCGGAACTCCGGTGGCCGAACATCCACGAATGACCTCGGCAATCGGCTCTTCCTCATTCAGCGCCGGGATAACGACGGAGACATTCATGCCAGGAGCAAAGCGTTCGCCGGGGATGGCCCCTACTTCGCCCCGACTTTGTGGACGATGCCTTTCGCACGCAAAATATCGGCGGCTTCGCTGAAATAATCCTTCACGTCGCTCTGCGAACGGATCCAATCGAGGTAACGACCGATCCCTTCCGCCAGCGTAACTTGCGGAGCGTAGCCGGCGGAGCGCGCCCTTTCCGTTCCACTCGCGAGATGGCGCATCTCGCCCGGGCGAAATTCGCCATTGATCTCCGGCGCGATGTGGATGTTGAGTGCATCCGAGATTTGCGCTGCGACTTCGCGAACAGTTATGCCTTTCGAGCTACCGACGTTGACCGGCAAGCCATCGAGTTTATCCGAAGTCGCCGCCAGTAAATTGGCGCGCGCAATATCTTCCACGAACGAGAAATCGCGCGTCTGCTCGCCATCTTCAAAGAGCACAGGCGGCAAATTGTTGAGCAGTCGCGTGCAAAAAATCGCGATGACGCCGGTGTACGGATTGAAGATCGATTGGCGCGGACCGAAAGTGCAGGAGTAACGCAGCGCGACGGTGGGAATTCCGATCTGTTTTCCCCAGAGCAGCACCAATTTCTCCTGGTCGACCTTGGTTAACCCGTAAACTGTTTCGCCGCCGACGGGCGCTTCTTCAGGAGTCGGCACGCTTGTCGTGACACTGTCGCAGAGCGGGCAGCGCACCTCCCAGTCCCCGCGCTTGAGCTGCTCCACCGGTCGCACATTCGGAAAGACCAGTCCATGGGTCGGACATTGTCCCGCTCCTTCGCTGTAAACCGCCTGCGAGGATGCGACGACGATTTTCCGGATGGGCAGCGCATCCTCGCGAATGACTTCGAGCAGCAACGCCGTCCCATACGAATTCACCTCCACGTACTTCGCGATCTCTGGCATGTAACCGCCGTACGCGGCCTGGTGGAAAATGACGTCGATATCCTTGAGCGCGTCGCTCAGTTGCTCACGGTCGCGCACATCGCCGTGCACGAAGCTGGCGCATTCGTTGATCCAATCCGGCTTACCGCGTTTGTGCGTCTGCGGTTCAAGATTATCAAAAACGCGGACGTCCCATCCTTCACGCACCAGAAGATCGGTGACGTGAGAGCCGATCAAGCCAGCGCCACCGGTGACGAGAGCGCGTTTTCCGATGTTCGCCATAGCTGCGGAGCCTAGGTCGACGCAGTCGGCGCTCAACCGATTTCTCCCGAACGTCCGATGGGCCACCGCTTGGTAAGCATTATGCTCGTAAAACCGGCATGGGCATTGCCGTTTCAACCAATCCCGCGCTTTATCACGATGGATATTCCACCGTAAATGAGATGCCGGTGAAGATGCGCCGTGTCTATGATCGGATCGTCGCGAAACTTTCGGCGAATGGTTACACCGTGCGCGCGGACGGCGCTTCGGTCGTGATCCCAAAACTCAACGCGCGAATCACGATAAACGGCGGCGAATTTGATAGTCCTGAAGCGATGCCGCCACGTCAGCTGTCTATTTTCCAGGATGCGCTCGCGGCGGCGTTGCCGCTCGAGCGCGCCATCTGTGCGATTGTCGAGGCGCGCCGTTTTTATCAACGGGTCGCGTTCCGTACCCTGCTCATCGCGCTGAGCGTCGAGATCGCAGCCGCCGCCTTTCTCTGGACCCGCGGTTATTTTTCCTAGGCGCGCTCGGGCCAGACGCGATCGCGACCTTCGCGCGCAATCAACTGCGAAAGAAACTCTCGCGTCGCCGGAGCCAATGTCGGGTTAGTCCCGTCGCTTAGGAGTTCGTCGCATAATCGACGGAGTGTTGCGCCGTCGTCGATGTCGAAACATGCCGGCAATAATTCTACGGAAAGCGATATTTCCTTCGCGCGATCCAGCGTTTGTTTAAAAACACGCTCCGTGCTCCAGTCGATCCGCTGGAACAACTCGCGGCGGGTGCGTTGTAAGCCGATCAGATAATAGCCACCATCATCCGACGGGCCAAGCACGACGCGTTCGCCGGGTTGCCGCAATAATTCCGCGGCCCGATGAAAACTCGATGCCAACACCGTCGGACTATCGGAGTTGATCAGGCAGACCAATGCGAAACCGCAGGCGAAAAGGTCGTCGCACGCTGCAATCAGGCGTTCGCCGAAATCTTCGCACCGTTGCGGGATGAGCAGGAATCCTTCCGGTAGAATAGCGACGTAGGCTGCTTCCTCTCCTATTGGCGTGTAGACGCCAACTCCTACTGAATTACCACCGCGAGTGCCGGCGAGATCGATCGCCGCTGCGGTGTCGCGCAGAAAACAGATGTTCAGCGCCGCCGCTTCGTCCGCACTCAAGGGCGGTTGTAATCGTGTTTTGACCCGTCCCGCGCGTGGGACTTTCGTCATAATTCCGAGGGCGCAGAGGCCCGGCGCCACGCGTTCCGGACGGATTGGATCCAAGACCCGATGGCGTAAAAACATCTTCACCTGCTGACGCGGGCGCGGGATTAACCCTTTTCGCAGAGCGCGTATTGGTAACGTCCGTCGCGCCAAATTCGAACGGTTCGCCACGGCTGAGACTGGAACACTTTTTCAAAGTCAGAACGCTTGAAGACCTTCGCTCTTTTGGGTTCGCGACAGCCGCGTTGGCGGCGACTAAACGTTGCCGTGACCCACATTAGAAACAAAGGAATTGAGGCCCAGAAGGCATAGCGCGGTTCGGCGATAAAAAACCGCCCTCCGGAACGCAAGGCGCGGTGAATTTCCGCCATGACCCGTTGATATTCTGGCAGCACGGTGAAAAGCCGGGAAGCTATGACCGCGTCATAGGTTGAGTCCGGACTGGTAACTTCAAGCACATCCTTCCGTTCAAAGCAGCAATTTCTTAGGCCTAGTGCCTCGGCCTTATCCCGCGCGTATTGCAGTTGCCGGCGCGACCGGTCGATCCCGATGACATCCATTTGAGGAAACCGGCTCGCCAGATGCCGTGAGTAAAATCCCGGACCACAACCAAGCTCCACAAGTTTCGTTCCCGGCTCTGGCGCACCAGTTGGCCACAACGCCGCGATGATGCGGTCTGTGTCATCGCGAAAAATCCATTCGCGATAAAGGATGTATAACCACGCAAACTCCCCGAACAGACTGTCCCGATGGGGCGGTGCGCCCATAGGATCGCTGCTAAGGATCGCCTCGTGTTTGGCAGCGGTTTCGGGGGGCATGATGGAAGTGGACATTGTAGACGAATCAGAAGTTTTTCACACACCTCTCTTTTAATAAGAGATGGAAAGACGCGTATTTATTCATCTTCATATGGCCAATAACGCCCCTCGCCACCCTCGCCGCGGGCCATGCCGATGACCTGTGCATAAGAAGGCGGCGAATCAGCGACAAGCGCTCGAGTCCGATAGGCTGACGCACTTTTACACCACTTATTCGATCTTGTTGGAAAGTTGCTGGCACTTTGAGTAAAACCAGCCATGCGTGTCCTTATTTCTTTGGTGCTGGTAGTGATCATCTCAACGGCGGCAGCGGGAGCGCCGGACAATGATTCGCTTAAGTCCGTCATGCAGACGCTTTCCGGGTGCAAATTCGTTGACCTTACTCACGATTTTGCGCCTGGGATTCCGCGCTGGTCTGGTTTTCCCGATGAACAACGCAAAACCATCTACACCTATGAGAAGCAACCCGGCATGATGGGTGCCGGCTTTTTCTCCGAGATTTTCACACACGTCGGTCAATGGGGCACTCATGTAGATCCACCCGCGCATTTTCATAAGGGCCTGCGCACGGTCGATCAAATTGATCCCAGGGAAATGATCCTGCCGCTTGTCTGCATTGATGTGCACGACGACTGCGCCAAAAATCCGGACTACACGCTCACGAGCGAACGCGTAAAGAGATGGGAAACCGAGCATGGCCAAATTCCGGCGGGAGCCTTCGTCGCACTGCGCACGGACTGGTCCAAGCGCTGGCCCGACCTGGCGAAGATGGAGAACAAAGACGCGCAAGGAACCGCGCATTACCCAGGCTGGAGCCTGCCGGCCCTGAAATACCTTTACGAAGAACGCAGGATCACCGCGTCAGGCCACGAAACTACCGATACTGACCCTGGCCTGGCTACAACCAAAGACGACTACTCATTGGAAACTTATATTCTTGGCACCAACCACTACCAGATAGAGCTACTGACTAACCTTGACCAAGTGCCCGAGTCCGGTGCCATCGTCGTCGCGGCGTTTCCCAAACCGAAAGGTGGCTCCGGCTTTCCCGCCCGAGTCTTTGCCATCATCCCATGAGTTACCATCTCGCTAACGACAGGATGAGCGGACTCCGTTTCTAACGAGAAATATATGTATAACAAATCGAACCTCGGAAAACTAAAAAAGATGGATGGCCTGGCGCCTGACGTGATGAAGGCATTCTGGGCCTTCGATAAGGCGGCGCTGGCTGACGGAGCGATCCCGGTAAAATACAAGGAGCTCATCGCTGTGGCCGTGGCGCACACCACGCAGTGTCCATATTGCATCGACATCCATGGAGCGAACGCGCGGAAGGCCGGCGCTACGGAAGCGGAGCTGGTCGAGGCGACAATGGTGGCAGCCGCACTTAGGGCTGGAGCCGCCGTCACGCACGCAACGCATGTTTTAACAGCTTGATCGAGAGGCGGACTTAGTATCAATCGCAGTTGGGGTTTTGGCGGTTCTACGTTTGACCTGACTTCGCCCCGGCATTAATCCCGCAGTCGCGAGATGAATTTACTCGAGGAACTGAAGACGCGCATCGTTTGCGGCGATGGCGCGATCGGAACGCTGCTGCTTGATCGCGGCGTCGCAGTGGATCGTTGCCTGGAAGAGTTGTGTCTTAGCGAGACTGACCGAGTCCGTGCCATTCACGAGGAATACATCGCGGCGGGTGCGCGCCTGATTGAGACAAACACCTTCGGCGCAAACGCGATGCGGCTGGCGCGATTCGGTCTGGAGGCGCGCGCTACGGAGATCAACCATGCGGCAGTGCGCATCGCGCTCCAGGCGGCGCGCGGGAAAGAGGTGGCGGTTGCCGGCAGCGTCGGTCCGCTCGATATCAGCGCGAACGAGGCGGAAGAGCGCGGCATCGATCGCAGCTCCGTTTACCGGGAGCAGATTACGGCCCTGATTGAAGCCGGTGCTGAAATTCTTTTCTTTGAGACTTTCACCAATCTCGAGGAGATGGAAATCGCATTACGGGCGATGCCGCGGAGCGATTGCACAGTCGTTACACTTTTCGCCTGTGAGCCAGAGGCGCGGTTGCAATCCGGCATGCTGTTAGTAGACGCGTTCGCGCGCGTCCGCGCTCTCGGCGCCCATGTGGTGGGTGCGAACTGCCTTAACGGCCCCCACGCGATGGTACAATTACTGCAAAAATTGCCGGCCCAAGAACCGCTAGCGGCCTACGCAAATGCCGGTTACCCGCGCTACACGGAAGGCCGGTACGTTTATCCGACCGCGCCCGAGTATTTCGCAGCGACGGCGCGCGAAATGGTGGCCCAGGGGGCGGGCCTGATCGGCGGCTGCTGTGGAACGACGCCGTCACATATTGCCGCGATGTCGAAAGCAATCGCGAATTTACAACCAGTGCGGTCGAAAACGGTGCGCGTCGTCAGAGAAATGGTGCCGCCTGTTCGCGTGCGAACGGCACATGGGCGCGAAGAAAGTTTGCTGGAAAAAATCGCCGCGGGAAAACGGGTGATCATTTGCGAACTTGATCCACCAAAAACGTTGCAGCTTGAGAAATATTTCGTCGGCGCCAAGGCGCTCACCGACGCCGGATGTGATGCGATTACGCTCGCGGATAATTCCCTGGCGATTCTTCGCGTCAGTAATCTTGCCATTGGAGCGATGCTGAAAGAACGCTTCGGCATTACGCCGCTTTTACACCTGAGTTGCCGCGACAAAAATGTTCTAGGTCTCCAAAGTGAGCTACTCGGGATGGCAGCGCTGGGGATGCGTCATGTCCTGCCGTTGACGGGAGATCCGGCGCGCGTAGGCGATCATCCGGGCGCAAAGTCCGTCTACGATGTCACTTCCATTGAGTTGATATCAATCATCAAACAGCTCAACGGCGGTTACAGCCAGTCAGGCAAACCAATTAAAGCCGAGACCGATTTTGTGATCGGGTGCACGTTTAATCCAAACGCCAGAAACATGGATGCGCAGGTGCAACGACTCGAACGTAAAGTGGCCGCGGGCGCGCAATACGCGATGACGCAACCGGTGTTTGATTTGCGATTAGTCGAGCAAATGAAAACGCGCACAGCCCATCTCGACATCCCCATATTTACCGGCATCTGGCCGTTGATCAGCGCGCGGCAGGCGGAATTTTTGCACAACGAAGTGCCAGGAATCGTGGTTCCGGAAGCGGTCCGGACTGAAATGTCAAAATGCGACGAAGCGTCATCCGGAGAGTGCGGAATACGAATCGCTAAACGGGTGATCGATGAAGTCCTTCGTCATTTTCACGGCGTTTACCTTATCACGCCTTTTCTTCGCTACGAAGTCACCGTTCAACTAGCTTCTCACTGTAAAGAGCTTACTAAATGAGTGTTAAACATAATGAACAGCTGGTCGAGAAGGCGACTGCGGCGCGCCTTAGGGCTTATTCGCCGTATTCAGAATTCCAGGTCGGCGCCGCTTTACGTACCGGGTCCGGCGCGATTTTCACCGGCTGTAACGTCGAGAACATTTCTTACGGTTTGACGATTTGCGCTGAGCGCGTTGCCGCTTCTGCTGCAGTGGCGGCCGGCGAACGAAATTTTACCGAGATGGCAATCGTTGCTGATTCTATTGAGCCAATCGTTCCCTGCGGCGCTTGCAGACAATTCCTGGCGGAGTTCAATCCGGACCTGCGTCTGACCCTTGCCACGGCGTCTGGAGTCGTGGAGGTAATCGGTTTGCGCGAATTATTGCCGCATCCTCGAAGGGGAATACTCGGAAACGACGCCGATGTTTAAATATCCGGACGGATATGATGTGATCGTAGTCGGGAGTGGCCACGCGGGAATCGAGGCCGCACTGGCGGCGGGCCGAGTAGGGGCAAAAACACTGGTCCTCACCCAGAATCTAGACACGGTCGGGCAGATGTCGTGCAATCCCGCGATCGGTGGGTCGGCGAAGGGTCACATCGTGCGCGAGATCGATGCCCTCGATGGGGCCATGGGGTTGAATGCGGATGCGACTGGAATTCATTTCCGGACACTCAACGCCAGCAAGGGCCCTGCGGTCCGAGCCACTCGAATACAGTGCGATAAAAAGGCGTATCAGTTTCGCATGAAGTCGGTCCTGGAATCGGCCACGGATGTATCTTTAAAGCAGGCAAATGTAATTGAGGTGATCATTGAGGATTCTCGGGCGGTGGGCGTGCGAACTGATCTAGGATTAGAATTTCGCGGGAAAAGCATAGTCATCACAGCTGGCACGTTTCTTCGTGCGCTTTTGCATGTTGGCGACACCTCGCGAGCAGGCGGGCGCATGGGAGAAGCTTCTTCTTCGCTGAGCGAATCATTGAAAAGCTCGGGACTGGAGGTTCGGAGGTTCAAAACGGGCACCCCGTGTCGAGTGTCTGGCAGATCCATTGACTTTTCCCAGTGTGAAGTGCAGCCGGGTGAGCTTCCGGCTCCGCGATTTTCTTATATTCCCAAGCTGCCGCGAAATTCGCGCGAAGTTCACAATTTAAACTTTGATTCAGATGGATTGTTCCACGTGGAACAAATGCGCTGCTGGATCACCCGTACCACTGCGGAGACTCACCGCGCGATCCGGGAAAATCTCGATCGCTCCCCCCTGTATTCGGGACAAATCGAAGGAACCGGCCCTCGATATTGTCCATCCATCGAAGATAAGGTCGTCCGATTTTCCGCTCGAGAGCATCACCAGGTTTTCTTGGAACCCGAGGGCCGCTCAACGGATGAAATCTACGTTAACGGAGTGTCCACAAGTCTACCCTACGACGTCCAACTGAAGTTTATTCGCACAATCCCGGGTTTGCAAAACGCGGAGATTATGCGCCCCGGATACGCCGTTGAATACGATTATTTTCCTCCAACTCAGTTGCATAGAACGTTGGAAACGCAGCAGATTCACAACCTGTTCCTCGCTGGCCAGATTAACGGGACATCCGGTTACGAAGAAGCAGCAGCTCAAGGCTTAGTCGCCGGCGCTAACGCTGGATTACAGTCGTTGGGCGGACATGAATTTGTCCTGCGACCCGATGAATCCTATATCGGCTTGATGATTGATGACCTGGTGACCAAGGGGGCCGAGGAACCATACCGGATGTTTACCAGCCGAGCTGATCATCGTCTTTATTTAAGACAAGATAATGCCGACAGGCGCCTCACTCCTCTAGCCGTTACTGCAGGATTGGCCTCTCCGCTCCGGGCGGCGACGTTCAATTTTAAAGTGGCGATGGTGGACCAGGCTACCAAGATTCTGCAGAAAGAATCGACAGGAGGAGTAAAATTGGCGCAGACGCTACGCCGTCCCGAGGTCACGGCTAAGGATCTACCGGATCACATCACCGCGCTTTTCCCCGGAGATGTATGGGAGACGGTGGAGGCAGATATCAAATGCGATGGATACCGTCAGCGCCAATTGCGCGAAACGGCGCACGTAGCAGCACAAGCGTCTGCGGAAATCCCGCGCGAAGTCGATTTCTCCAGCGTGCCTGGATTGCGCCAGGAGGCGCGGGATCGGCTCAAAGCATTCCGGCCCGAGACGATGGGCGACATCCTTAAAATGCCAGGAGTGACTCCAGCGGATGCCTCTACTATACACATATGGCTTACATCTAGGAACTTAACTAATTAATGACCCCCATAGTCACACTCCTTGTTTTCGTGGGAAGCTACTTAATCGGCTCAATTCCGGCTGGCTATTTCGCGGGACTTGTCGCAGGGGTCGACATTCGAGAGCAAGGAAGCGGGAATATCGGAGCGACCAATGTCTTGCGAACGTTAGGCAAGAAATATGGTTATCCTGTTTTCGCGTTTGACGTTCTCAAGGGTTTCCTGGCCGTTACGGTGGCCCCTTGGATCGCGCATCATCTGGGTGACGAAAATCACGATGAATGGCTACGAATTTTAGGCGGGATTTGTGGCGTGGTCGGCCACAGCTATCCCGTTTGGCTACGATTTAAAGGAGGAAAAGGCGTCGCGACTTCCGCCGGCATTTTGCTGGCGCTGGTGCCGGTTGCTGCCGTTGTTGCAGCGAGCATCTGGACGCTGAGCTTTCTTGCGACGCGTTATGTTTCGATTGCGTCGATTGCTGCTGCGGTCACGCTCCCGATCGCAGTCGGAGTGGTGATCCGGATCATGCACTCGCCGGAGAGGTTGCCTCTTTATTTATCAATCGCGTTGTCGGTCGTTGTGTTAATCCGCCATCGTTCGAATTTTTCTCGCCTAATGCACGGGACGGAACAACGCTTCACGCGAAGTGAAGATCAATAAAACCGCAATCCTTGGCGCCGGCGGATGGGGCACGGCGCTCGCAGCACTTTGGGCGAAGGATGGGCGTCCCATCGTCATGTGGGGACACAACGCCGAACGAATAGAGCGACTGGAGCGCTCTCGTGAGAATCTCGATTACCTCCCGGGGATCAAAATACCGGCGTCCGTCCGGGCGACAGAAGTCCTCTCGGAATGCGCGGACGCGGACCTGATCGCATTCGTAACGCCATCGACGGCATTGCGCAGTATTGCGGAACAGTTGCGCCAAGTCGTGACGAATGATCGTGCTGTCCTGATGAGCTGCACGAAAGGAATCGAACACGGCACGGGCGAGCGCATGAGTGAAATTCTGCGCGATATTTTTCCGGAAAATCCGATCGCTGTAATGTCCGGGCCCAATCTTGCGGTCGAAGTATCGCGTGGATTGCCGACGGCGACCGTCCTCGCGTGCGAGAATGTAGAATGCGCCGAGGAATTGCAGACGTATCTCGGCAGCTCGCGGTTTCGCATCTACACCAGCAGTGAGGTGACCGCGGTGGAACTCGGCGGCGCGTTGAAAAATGTGTTCGCGATTCCCGCCGGCGCGAGTGATGGATTTGGTCTCGGTGACAACTCGAAAGCCGCGCTGGTGACGCGGGCTCTTGCGGAATTGCTCCGGCTCGGTACCGCGATGGGGGGAGATGCCCGCACCTTCTATGGACTGAGTGGCGCGGGAGATTTAACTGCGACCTGTTTCAGTCAGCACAGTCGTAATCGGCGCGTAGGTGAACGACTCGGTCGTGGCGAAACCGTAGAGCAAATAACATCGGGAATGCAGATGGTGGCTGAGGGAATTCCGACAACGAAAAGCGCTTATGAATGCGCTCGAAAATTGAATATAGAGACGCCGATTATCGACCAGGCCTACGCAGTTTTATACGAAAACAAATGGCCCGGACAGGCGATGCGTGAGCTTCTCGGTCGCGATCAAAAGGCAGAAGTGCTTTAGCGATCCGCCGTGATCTGGCGACATAACTTCGCGACTGTGTCGGGATAGAGTTCGTGTTCCGCGCGCTGGATCCGCGAGTGTAAAATTTCCGCAGTGTCATCTTCCAGCACCGGCACTTCGCGCTGCGCAATGATGTCCCCGTGATCGATCTGATGATCGACATAATGCACAGTGCAACCGCTAACGCGTTCTCCCGCGGCGAGCGCTTGTTTCCAAGCTTCGAGGCCAGGAAATTTCGGCAGCAGTGAAGGATGAATATTCAAAATGCGTCGCGGAAATGCGTCGAGCATGGGCGCTTTAAGAACGCGCATGAACCCGGCGAGCGCGATGAGTTCAACCCCTTCGTCGCGCAACATTTTCGCAAGCTCCGCTTCCACTTCCGGTTCGTAGCGCGTTTTGAATTTCTGGGAAGGGATAAACGCGCTCGGAACTTCGAATTCGCGCGCGATGTCGAGGATGGGAGCACGGAGGACGTCAGATATCACGATGCGCGGATTGGCCTTGATCGTGCCGCCGCGCACGGCCTCGAGTAATGCGCGGCAATTTGATCCGCGGCCGGAACCCAGGATCGCGAGGTTAACCATTTTTGCCCGGCTTCAGGCGATCGAGCAATCCCGTGGTCGAGTAGCCAGTCTCAAACGGAAGGATTTGAATCTCGCTCCCGGCGCGTTTCAGCACGGCGAGCTCATCCGGATTGAGTGTGGCCGGCGAATAATCACCGCCCTTCACGTAAAGCGAAGGCTGCACGAATTCCAGAAATCGCGTGGCGCGCACTTCCTCAAAAACGACGACCGCATCGACGCCGGCGAGCGCGGCGATCATCTCAGCGCGATCGCGTGCCTTGTTCACGGGGCGGCCTTCGCCCTTCAATTCGCGCACCGAAATGTCGCCATTGATTCCAACGATCAAAGCATCGCCGAGACTCCGCGCTTGCTCCAGATATCGCACATGACCCACGTGTAAAAGGTCAAAGCAACCGTTGGTGGCGACCACGCGTTGACCAGCTGCGCGCGCCTGCAGTGACCAGGCGGCTGCGTCGTCCAAACTCAGAATTTTTTGCTGCGTATTCATGGAACGACGAAGCGGAGAGCGGAGGGAATTACCTCGAATGTGATTGGCTGGTTGCTAAACATTTCGCCATCGACGTTGAACCACATTCCGGGGCTCGATTCGATATGAACTTTCGCCGCGCGCCGGAATACAATCGACTCACTCGCCAGATGTTTTCCCAATAAGATCTGCGCAGCGGAGAGCGGGATTTCGGCGGTTGTCAGTTTGGGAATCAACACAATGTCGAGCTGGCCGTCGTTGATCTGGGCCTCGGGCGCGATGGGAATTCCGCCGGCAACGTAGCGGCCGTTGGCCACGACAGCATTGTAGAGCTCAAGTGAGATGGGCTGCAGATCGTCGAGTAGAATGTCGGTTCGATACGCGCGCAATTCGGAGAGAGCCTCGGCCGCGCCACGCAGGTACGCGAGCGGTCCCCAGCTGCGTTTGACCTCGGGCGTTAATTTCTCATTCACGACACCGCTGAAGCCTCCCGCGGAAATATTTATAAAATGCCGAACCTGATCGCACGTGACACGCACGAGATCGACCGGCGCAGTTTTACCGGCGCAAACGACGTCGACGCATTCCTCAAACGTCGCTGGCAGCCCGAGTGAACGTGCAAAATCGTTGCCGGTGCCGAGTGGCAGCAGCGCAATCGCGCAGGAACCGGCGCGGTCTGCGATGCCATTAATCACCTCGTTCAGGGTTCCGTCACCGCCCGCAACCACAATTTGTTCGCACCCTTCGTCGAGTGCACGGCGCGCGGCACTTTCCGCTTCGCCGGCCCGGACCGTAACGTGAATCTGATCGGCCGAAAACGAGCCGCAGCGTTCGTGCAAGTCTTCGAGTTTTCCGGCCGAGCCCGCTGTTGGGTTGGCGATGATCCAGGTCTTCACAGTGGTTTACGGCGACCAGCTTCGCCGCTGCGGGAGGCGAGGCAACATGCGACGCCGGATTTCGATTGCGTTTCTGAAGGCGATGCGGATTGGTAGGCGCTGATGGCGCGAAACAATAACGATGTTTCAGGCAATAGCGGCGGGTACGGTCTCGGCAACGATCCCGTCATTGGCAGTCGGGAAAATCCGCTTATAGATTGGGAAAGCGAGAACCCACGCGTCTCGGGCGCCGTTTTTTTAATGGGTCTGGCGCGCGATCCGCATACCATTTTCGCGTGCTGGAACGTCGATTGGGAAGCAATCTTCGCCG
Source organism: Chthoniobacterales bacterium (assembly GCA_038323965.1). Classification (GTDB taxonomy): domain Bacteria; phylum Verrucomicrobiota; class Verrucomicrobiia; order Chthoniobacterales; family UBA10450; genus JBBQHM01. Next base: position 33,836 of record JBBQHM010000004.1, read on the forward strand.
GCGGTGCGCCGCCGGATCGTCAGGTCCATCTCCGCGCATCGGCGGATGACGGAAGTGACGAAGTTCAGGTCGTCGCTGAGCCGTTGCAGGGAACGGCGACACTCGATGTCGGTGTGCCGGGCGCGACTTACAAACTCGAGCTCGGCTTCTTCGCTCCCGCCAATCGATGGCAAAGAGTCGCCGTCGCCGATCCAGTCACCATGCCCGCTGCTGGGACGGCTCCGCTGCTCGATTTCGAGATTGCCACGATCCCGCTGCACTTGAGCTTTCAACGGATGATCGATTTATTTCGCGAATCGAATGGGAACCAAGTCGTAGCATCGGTCGTCACTTTGCAAACGCGCGCGGCGAGTGCTGGATTGGGATCGCTCAGCGAGGGCGATCGCGAGATTTTGCGGGCGCTGGAGTTTACCGACGAGGACGCGCAACGTGCCGGAACGATCCGCGCAGCATTTACCTCGAGCGGACAACATTTTGCCCGGCGCATTGATTCGCTTCTCGGACTTGGAGCGACGAGCGCGGGCGGAAACTCAATGGGTGGCAGCTAGCCGCCGCCGAGATACGCGTTTTTCACTTTTTCATTCGCGCGCAGCGCCTTGGAGTCGTCCTGGAGAATGATTTTCCCGGTCTCAAGGACGTAACCGTAGTTTGAAACCTCCAGTGCGAGATTCGCATTCTGCTCGACGAGCAGAATCGTGATTCCGAGAGTTTTATTAATCTCCACAATCTTTTCAAAGATCGTTTTCACCAGGATGGGAGCGATGCCGAGGGACGGTTCATCGAGCATGAGACAGCGCGGCTTGCTCATCAGCGCGCGGCCGATCGCCAGCATTTGTTGCTCACCGCCGGAGAGCGTTCCCGCCACCTGACGAGATCGCTCTTTTAATCGCGGAAACATCGCGAAGACGAAGTCGAATTCGTTGCTGAGCTGCTTCCGATCCTTGCGCAGGTACGCGCCCATCAAAAGGTTCTCGTGGACCGTGAGATTCGCGAAAATCATGCGGCCCTCCGGCACGTGAGAAAGTCCCCGTGCGACGATGCGGTGTGGTTGCGCGTTGGCAATTTCTTCGCCGTCGTATTTGATACTGCCCTGCTGCGCCTTGAGCAGACCCGAGATTGTTCGCAGCGTTGTCGACTTTCCTGCGCCGTTCGCGCCGATCAGCGTAACGATATTACCTTTCTCCACGCGCAAAGAAATGCCGTGGAGCGCGTTGATCGTTCCATACGAAACGTGCAGATCGGAGATCTCTAACATCAGCTCGCCTTCTTCACTTCTCCGCCGAGATAGGCTTCGATGACTTTGGGATTCGCCTGCACTTCGGCGGGCGTGCCTTCCGCGATTTTCACGCCGTAATCAAGCACAACGACGCGCTGACAAATTCCCATGACGACGCGCATATCGTGCTCCACCAGCAGCACCGCGATCTGGAACTTTTCCTTCACGAAACGGATCAGCTCCATCAATTCTTCTTTCTCGCGTGGATTCATCCCGGCCGCCGGCTCGTCGAGCAGGAGGAGTTTCGGCTTTGTCGCAAGCGCGCGCACAATCTCGAGGCGCCGCTGATCGCCATAGGACATGCTGCCGCACTGCACGTCGGCGAATCTTCCGAGATTAAAAACATCGAGCAGCTCGATCGCCTGCTCCGCCACTTCTTTCTCCTCCCGGTAAAATGCCGGTATGCGCATGAGTGCATGCGCCAGCCGATGCTTCATCCGCAGGTTGAACGCGGCGCGCACGTTATCGAACACGGAAAGCGATCCGAACAAGCGGATATTCTGGAATGTGCGCGCGATGCCTCGACCCGCGATCACGTTGGGTTTGGCGCCGGCAATGCGGCGGCCCGCGAACGTAATCGTCCCGCTCGTAGGTTTATAAACACCGGTAATGACGTTGAAGATCGTCGTCTTGCCGGCGCCATTCGGGCCGATGAGTCCCACCAGGTCGGTCGGTCCCATGTCGAGATCGAGATCCGACACCGCGGTCAGTCCGCCGAATTGCATCGTGCAATGCTCGAGATCGAGAAGCAGGTCGGCCATACCGTCAGTTCGGGGTGGGGCCCGGTGCAGGTTTCGGAAGTTTCGGCGTGCCACCCATTCGTCCGCCGCCAGCGCGACGGCCCACTGTTCCAAACAAGCCTTGTGGTCGCAGCAACATCAGAGCGATCAGCACGAGCGAGAAGATGATCATGCGGTTCGCAGCGACGCGTCGAATAAAATCAGGTAACCATTCGTAGGCGGCGACGAAACGTAGATATTCGAGAAGCAGCGTCAGCAGGATGGCCGCGAACGTCACGCCGATCGTGCTGCCCATGCCGCCGAGAATTACCATCACGACAATTTGGATCGAGAGCTGAAAATCGAATCCGCTCGGATTGATGTAGGTGGTGGTGTGCGCGTAAAGGCCGCCCGCAACGCCGGCAAAAAAGGCGCCGAGAACGAACGCCGTGACTTTGTAGCGAGTGGTGTTAATGCCGATCGCTTCCGCCGCGATTTCATCGTCCCGCACCGTCAAAAAGCCGCGGCCATAGGTCGAATCAATCATGCTCACGACGACGTAGATCGTGAGCGCGGCGATGGCGTAGGTCCAAAAAAGCGTCGTGTAATTTGCGATCCCGCTGTAGCCGCGAGGGCCGCCGACGGCATCCGTATTTTGGATGAGCACGCGAATGATTTCCCCGAAACCAAGCGTGACGATCGCAAGGTAATCTCCCTTTAGCCGCAGTGAGGGAACGCCCACGATGAAGCCAGCGACCGCCGCGGCGATTCCGCCGGCGAGCAGGACCCAGACGAACAGAAGCGCCGTCGATAAATTACTTACGCCACCGAGCGCCTGAAAAAATCCCGCGCTGTGTTGCGTCGATAAATAAGCGGCGGTGTAAGCACCAATCGCCATGAAACCGGCATGGCCTAACGAGAATTGGCCGGTGTAGCCGTTGATGAGATTAAGGCTCACCGCCAGCGTGATATTGATCCCGATGAACAAGATCACCTGCAGATAGTAGGAATTGATGCGACCGGAAAACTGCGACCCGACCAGCGCGAGCACAATCGCGACGAGGAGCGCGATCTGTTTGATACGGCGGTAGTGCGTCATTCGTTAGGCCGCCGTGCCGCGTTACACTTTTTCCGCCTGCGTTTTTCCGAAGAGACCGGCGGGCCGGAAAAGCAGGATGATGATGAGAATGCTGAATGCGATCGCGTCGCGATAAGTAGAAAACTCCGAGCCGCCGACAAAGGTCTCGACGATTCCAAGAATTAAGCCGCCGACGGCCGCGCCGGGAAGATTCCCAATCCCGCCGAGCACGGCCGCCACGAATGCTTTGATGCCGGGTAGAATGCCCATGAGCGGATCGATGGATGGATAGCTCAGCGCGTACAGAATTCCGGCGGCGCCGGCCAACGCCGAGCCGAGGCCGAAAGTAAACGAAATGATGGTATCGAGATTCACCCCCATGAGAGCAGCGGCGGTCGGGTTATTCGACAAGGCGCGCATGGCCATGCCAAGCCGGCTGCGTTTGACGATAAGAGTGAGTGCGACAAGAAGCACGATCGCGATCGAAAATGCGGTGAGCTGCGCGGTGGTAACCGTGAGCGCCCCGGTTCCTTCAATCGCGCGATCCGGCACGAGTTCGGGAAAAGATTTCGGATCAGGACCGAATACAAATTGACCGCCGTATTCCAGAAAGAGCGATACGCCAATGGCCGTGATTAGAACGGTCAGCTTGGGTTTCCCGCGCAGCGGCCGGTACGCCAGCTTCTCGATGATAATGCCGAGCAGCGCGCAGATCATCATCGTCACGAGTAAAACGACGACGGGACCGAGCGGCGTAAGTGAACCGGTGAAGTGCGGAAGCAAACGCGGGGTGAGGTAGTAACCGCAGAATCCGCCGATCATGAAGACATCGCCGTGCGCGAAGTTAATGAAGCGCAGGACGCCGTACACCATCGTGTACCCGAGTGCGATCAAGGCGTAGAACGCGCCGAGCGAAAGGCCATTAATCAGCTGCTGGAAAAAAAGCGTCGTGTTCATCGCGCTAACGCAACACAGTCATTCCGAGCGATAGTCGAGGAACCCCGCGGCAAAAGCTAGTGTGAAGCGACGGGATCCCTCGACTTCGCTCGGGATGACGAAATGCCTACGGCGCGACCGAAACGACGAATGTCGTCTCTTTGCCCTTCACCTCGAGCACCACCGCCGACTTCGTCGCGTTGCGCTTTTCGTCGATGGTGATCTTACCAGTAACGCCGTCGAAGTCTTTCGTCTGAGCGAGCGCGTCACGCACTTTCGCGGCATCCGTCGACCCGGCTTTCGTAATCGCTTCGCTTAGAATCATCATCGCGTCGTAGCCCAGCGGCGCCATCCCATCAGGCGCCGTCTTATATTTGGCCGTGTAGTTTTTCACGAAGTCCTGCACTTTGGGATTCGTGTCCTGCGCCGAGAAATGCGTGGAAAAGAAGCATCCTTCAACTGCGCTGCCGCCGATCTCGGTCAGCTTCGGAGAATCCCAGCCGTCTCCTCCGAGTAGTGGCACCTTGATGCCGAGCGACCGCGCCTGCTTCGCGATCAATCCCGCTTCCGTGTAGTAACCGGGAACGAAAATCGCATCGGGCTGCACTGATTTAATTGAAGAAAGCTGTGCGCGAAAATCCTTGTCGACGCCGCCGCCGGTGAAGGAACGCTCCACCACCACCGTGCCGCCGTGCGCGGTAAAGTATTCCTTGAAGTACTTGGTCAGCCCAACCGAGTAATCGTTCTTTACGTCCGTCAGGATCGCGACTTTTTTCGCCTTTAGATTATCGAGCGCGAACTTCGCCATCACTGTGCCCTGAAACGGATCGATGAAACAAACTCGGAAGATGTAATCGCCTTTTTCTGTCACCGCGGGATTGGTTGATCCCGGCGAAACCATCGGGATTTTCGCGTCCTGACAGATAGGCGCCGCCTCCAGCGACTTGGAGCTGGCGATCTCGCCGATGATCGCAATCGCCTTGTCGCTCGCGATTAATTTTTTCACCGCCGCGGACGGTTGGCCGGGCTTGGACTGATCATCTTCCGTGATCACTTTGACCTTCCGGCCGCCAAGCAGACCGCCCTTTGCGTTGATCTGCTCGAGGGCGAGCGCCACGCCGTTACTGGAGTTAATCCCGAACGTAGCCTCGCTTCCGGTCAACGATGCGAACTGGCCGACGACGATGTCCTGCGCCCGACTCGAGGATAAACCAGACGCGAACGGAACAACCGCGGCGATCAGCAGAGAGCGAAAAAGTGCATTCATGAGTTTGATTGTCTTACCGCGTTAGCCGTCTTGACGCAATGCAGACCAGGACCAGGCCGTTTCGTGGGATCTGGTAACCGTGCTATCATCGCCATTCTACAATGACGTCCCCCCTTCTCAGAAATTCATCGAAACTTCTGCTGGCTGCGGCAGTTCTCGTCGGAACCTCTACGGCCGCGCTGGCCGCACCGAGGTCGCGTAATCCTTCCCAGCTTCCGACACGAAACGGCGCCCAGGACGGCGGCGAATATCAGGCCCTTCCGCTTACTCGCTCCGCGCAAAATCATCTTCTCGTCCGCGTCTACATTAACGGGAAGGCGGCATTGCTCGGCGTCGATACCGGTGCTCCGATCAGCGCCATCGCGAGAAATCGACGCGCGTATTACGGCCTGGGTGGATTGTCGCCCAGCGCAAATGTGCCGGCGCGTCTCATGATCAATGGCGCGCTCAACAATGTGGTGGTGGCGCAGACAATGCGTCTGGGTGGATTGACGCTGGCCGACGAACCGATGGTCGCGGTCGATCTGGGAGGCGCGAGCCGCGCGGCGAGCATGCGCGGCGAACAGGAGATCGATGGAATTCTCGGCGCCGATATTTTGTTTCCGACCAAGGCAGTCATCGATTGCGAGCGCCAGCTGCTGGTGATGAAGATGAACCCGGATACACCCGGGACAATTCCAGGATTTGATCATCGTGGCTACGAAAGCGTCCCGATCCTCGTCAGTGAGGGATACAACCTTTATGTCGACGCCAAGATCAACGGGCGTGCGGCGCGGTTGATGTTGGATACGGGCGCGTTCGCGACTTTGCTGCATCGCGGCTTTGTGCGCGGCATGAATCTCTCGCTGCGCGACACACCGCTGCGGTCGGCCGCGGTGAATCTAAAACAACGCGGGGTGCAGCTCGCTCGGATCAATCGGCTCTCACTTGGAGCGGTGAACATCGTCGGCAAAGACGTCGGCGTCGTCGATCTGGAAGGCCTCATTCACGGCGGGCTGCTCGACGCGAACCCACCCGTGGCCGGCTTGCTCGGCGCCGAAATTCTGCGGCGGCATGGCGGCATCATCGATTTCGGGACGCGGAAACTTTACCTCAAGGGCTAGACTCTAATCCGGGAGAATCCCGGACAGCGAGATCGTTCACGTTGGTAAAGCGTGCAGGCGAATTTCCGGCTGAAGCGCTGGTCTGGAGCGACTCGATTTCGAATCCCCGGACGTCCGAGGCGACAAGCAATGGGCGTGCGTCCTCCGCGATTGTTCGCAGCGTGACATCGCGCAATGTGACGTGGGATGCGTGCTGGAGAAAAAGGCCAGCCGCCGGCAGCACGCTTAGCGACGAGCGCAGTTTTCCTTTCGCAAACAACGGGATAATCGCCGCATGCTCGCGAGTGCCGCCGCCCGGCGATTCAATCGTCACGTTTTCGAGCACGACATTTTCAATCGGCGAATCGGCGCGACCGGCAATAAGCGACGTCGGTGCGATTTCGTCGCGAAGCTGAAGGGCATCCGTCGCCGTGATATTTCGGAACACGATGTTTTTCATCCGGCCGACTTTCGCCTCGGGATCTGGGTTCCGAAGCCGATCGGTCACGACAGCCCAGATCGGCCAACGCGCCTGCTTGATCGTGATGTCGGAATACTCAAGTCCATCGAGTGTCCCGCCATCCGCGCAGCGAATACCGATCGCAGCTTTCACCGCGCGCCCCACGGTAATTTTTGAGAAACGGATGTTGCGGAAATTGCCCAGCGTTTCGGAACCGATCTGAATGGCATTGGCCGAGCTCTCGAAATGGCAATCGTGCACGAAAATATTCTCAGCGGCGATGATGCGGCCAAGCGCGTAGTCGGACTTGATCGAAATCGTATCGTCGCCGCACCCCGTAAACCGGCAGTCGCGCATTTCCACATCGCGACACCCAATGAGATTCACGCCGTCACGCGACTGTTTGATCGTGATGCCTTCGATCAGCACCGATTCGCAATCGTTCAGCAGATAAACAAAATGCGCGCCTTCCTCATGCGTCACGTTTTGGAAGTGAATCGAGCTGCTGCTGACCAGGGCGATGATTTTGTCGCCGGGACCGCCGCGCTTCGGGTCGCCTTCGACCAGATGGCCGCCGTTAATGTTGCCGCCGATGATCGCGAAATTGCGCAGGTTTTTCCCCCACATCAGGGCGTTGTGGAAATGGCTGTGGCCGAAGTCCTGGTAGCGATCGTAAAGATTCGGCTCGGGCGGATCGTAGCCTTTCCTGGCACCGGCGATCACCGCGCGGTCATCGAGAACGAAGCGCACGTTGCTCTGCAGATGGATCGAGGCTGCGGCGTAATTCCCGGGCGGAAAAACAACGTCGCCGCCGCCGCTGGCGCTGCACTTTTCGATCGCGGCGTTGATCGCAGGCGTGTCGTTGGCGCGGCCGTTTCCTTTCGCGCCAAAGGTGCGCACATCAAATTGCGCAGCGGGAAAGGTGGGTAGGATCAGGCGCGGCGATTCCATTCTGCGCCGCGATGTTTATTCGATGTCGATCTCACGCACCCGCTTCAGCATACGCACCGCTTCGACATTATTGCGCACCTTGTCGCCGAGCCCGACCGAGGATGGCACCGCGTCGATGACGACCGTGGGCGTGTTTGTATCCGACGTGTTCAACTGCACATTTTCCAATCCGAAAATCCGCGCGGAAAGAGGCTGTCGGGTTTCGAGATCCTTCACGCGATAAAGCTCTAGCGTGTTAGTTACCTTGCTGAAAATTCCTTCCGTGACTTTCAGGCGTTCCGTGGTGAGCTCGTAAACCTTTGCTTTCGTTCGAAGATAATATCCAAGCGCAGTGATAAAAATAAAGATCAGCGAGAGGGGAATGAAGGGCGCGATCTGCCACCAGGACGTCCGCGATAACGCAAACGTGGCACCCAGGATCGCTATCGCGCACAATGTGCAGGTGGCGAAGATGCCAATATTTTTCAGCTGTGACGATCTGCCGCGCCAGACAAGTTCTTCGGCCATGCGACACTTTCTATCAGCAGAGCGCGTGAGCACAAGCTACCGATGGCCCGCTTAACCCAGGCCTTTGTGCTCGGCGCGGGATTGGGAACGCGTTTGCGCCCGCTCACGGACGACTTGCCGAAGCCGCTCGTGCCGATTTTTCAAAAGCCGCTGATCACATTTGCGTTCGACCATTTGCTCGATGTAGGCGTGCGGAAATTCTTTGTGAACACGCATCACCGGCCCGGATGCTTTGCCGACGTATTTCCGGAGAGCCGTTATCGCGCTTGCGAGATTCACTTTGCCCACGAACCCGTGCTGCTCGAGACCGCCGGCGGGATTGCGAACATTGCCGACTTGTTAGGCCGCGAGCCGTTTATTGTTTATAACGGCGACATCCTTTCCGATCTGCCGCTGGACCCGTTGATCGACGAACACTTTCGCGCCGGGAACGTGATTACGCTGGCGCTTCGATCCGGCGGCGGACCGCAACACATCGCGCTGGAGAGCGGACGCGTGATCGATATTCACAATCAACTTGGGACGGGCGCGCCCGAAGCGTTCGTCTTCACCGGCATCTATATCGTGGAGTCAGCCTTTCTCGATCGTCTCGAGCGCGGTGCGAAGAAATCGGTGATTCCGCATTTTCTACAGCTCATCCGCGATGGCGAAAAACTGGGCGGCGTGATCATCGACGACGGTGAATGGCGGGACGTCGGGACGCCTGAAGCCTATCTGCAGTTACATCGCGATCTGCCCGGCCTGCAGTTTCCCAATTTCGAAGTGGACGATTCGGGATGGCGTGCGGTCGTGCATCCGACCGCAGAAATCGAAGCCGGCGTCGAGCTATTGGGCTGTACCGTCCTTGGCGCTGGCGCGCAGATCGGACGCGGCACAAAACTCGATGACACGATCGTCTGGCCCGGTGCACAAATTGCTTCCAGCAGCGAGCTTTTACGCTGTATCGTCCGCACCCGCCAGAAAGCCGCCGGCGTGCTGCATGACACCATCGTTTAAATGAAAACGGAGTCGCTTCTACGTCAGACGCGCATCCGTTTTCCCGACCTCGGTGCGGGCGACATCAAGATCACGCCAATTGAAAAAGGCGGGTCGGATCGACGCTTCTACCGCGTCCGCTGCTCGCCGGAGCAGTCCATCATTCTGGTTAAATACAATCTCGATCGCGAGGAGAACCGGCACTACGTCGAGATCGCGCAGTTCCTGGGCCGGCACGGGATCCGCGCTCCGAAAATTTATCACCACGATGCCGATGAAGGGTTGATCTGGATCGAGGACTTGGGCGCGGACGATCTATGGTCGTATCGCGACGATACCTGGCTGGTCCGCCGTGCCTTCTATGAGTCCGCGCTCGATGAAGTAGTAAAACTTCACGAACTGCCTGGCGCAGCGATGAACGAATTGCGCGGCCAAATGCCGCCGGAATTCGACCAGGAGCTTTATCTTTGGGAGCAATCATATTTTTCCGAGAATTGCCTCGGCCGCGTTTTCCATCTTGAGGCGTCGGCCTTGCATGAACTCGCTTTGCTTCCGCGTTTGCGTGACATCGCAGACGAGCTGGCGTCGCGTCCGCGCGTGTTAGTGCATCGCGATTTTCAGTCGCAGAACATCATCGTCCGAAACGGGCAGGCGCACTTGATCGACTTCCAGGGGATGCGTCCGGGCCTGGCGGAGTATGACGTCGCGTCGCTTTTGTACGATCCGTACGTCGCACTTTCAGAAGCCCAGGGTGTTGAATTGCGTGAGTATTACGAGGCGCGTCGCGGAATGAGTGGCGGTGATTTTGAGCGGACATTTTCGCTCTGCGCGATGCAGCGCCTGATGCAGGCGCTTGGGGCGTACGGATTTCTCGGGCTGGTAAAAGGTAACGCGCAATTTTTGCAGCACATTCCGGAAGCGCTTCGATCGTTGCGGGAAGTCGTGGTAAAAATTGACGGCCTGGAGCCGCTACAGCGCGCCCTCGTGGCGCTGAGCTAGCGCGCGTCGGCGACAAACGGGTTGGTTCGCCGCTCAGCGCCGATGGTCGTCGTCGGCCCGTGCCCCGGCAAGACCGTCACTTCGTCGCCGAGCGGATAGAGCTTGCTCCGTATCCCGCTAAACAGCAGCTCGCCATCGCCGCCGGGCAAATCCCACCGGCCGACTCCCCCTGCAAAAAGAACATCTCCGCCAACGAGCTTCTGTTCTTCCCGCGAGTAGAAACAAAGACTGCCGGGACAATGCCCAGGCACTTCGAGAATCTCGAACTTCATCCCGAGAAAATCGCGCTCGGCCGTCGCTTTGATGATGAAGTCCGGTTCCGCCGTCTCGATTTCGAGTTGAAACCCGAAATCCTTGAAGAAATCCGGTTCGGAAATCATCGGCACCGTCTCCGCGCTGCAGCCGATCTCGCATCGGAAGCGTCGCTTTAGCTTCGCGACGTCCGGGATATGATCGAAATGCCCGTGCGTCAGGATGAGCAGATCGAGTTTTACGTTCTGCGCTTCCAGCCATTCGCAGGCGCCCTGCGGGGCATCAAAAAGGATGGGGCCGCCCGGCGCGTGCACAAGATAGCAATTGGTGTCGAACATCCCGCCGCAAAATGTCTCCCACTTCATATATGAGATATACGCGAGGGCGCGGCCACGCTCGCGCAGTTCCTGCTATGGAGAGCGTCCGTCGAAAGTTTTGGCTCAGATTGAATCTTCATCGCCGACAAGTGTCTACCCTCTGCACTGCCAATCAATTGCATCCCGCAGGTTGCTTTCACCGGTAACGTCTGCGACTCTCCCCACTCTAAATCCCCTCATGAACAACCGGATTCGTCCGCTCGCCGCGCTCACGTGCGGCTTTTTTATCTTCGCCGCCTCATCGGTGGCGTTCGCAAAGTCTGATAGCGAGCAGGTCGCTGTCTCCGTTGGCCGACTTCTTGAAGAAGGCCACTACACCCATCAGCAGCTGAATGACGACGTCTCGAAAAAGTTCCTCAAGACCTACCTGGAGCTGCTTGATTTCAGCCACCTCTTCTTCACCCAGCAGGATGTCGACGGCATTACGCAGAAGTATGGGACGTCGCTCGATGACGATATTCTGCTTGGGAATCTCAAGCCCGCTTACGAGATCTACGACCTTTACCAGAAGCGCGTCGATGAACGCGTCGCGAAGGTAAAAGATTATATCAAGCAACCGGCGGACACCCATGGCGATGGATCGATTGAATTAAGCCGGCAAAAATCGGCCTGGCCGAAAGACGAGGCCGAGGGCAACGAAATCTGGCGCGGTCGAATCACCAGCGAACTGCTGCAGGAATCGATGAGCGAACATCCGATCGAGCCCGGCCCGCAACTGGTGGCACGCCGTTACGATCGCCTTGCGCGCAATGTGCATGAGGAAGACCGCGACGAGCAGATGAAGCTCTTCCTCGAGGCGCTGGCTCAGACCTACGACCCGCATTCGGAATATCTCAGCAAAGCCGATCTCAAGAATTTCAGCATCAATATGGGTCTATCGCTGGTCGGCATCGGCGCCATGCTTCGCACTGAGGATGGCTACGCGAAAATCGAAAGCCTCGTGCCGGGTGGCCCGGCGCAGACCGATGGCCGTTTGAAGGTTGGCGATAAAATCACCGCAGTTGGCCAGGGCCAGGGTGAGTTCGTGGATGTGCGCGACATGCGCCTGGACAAGGTCGTGGAATTAATCCGCGGCAAAAAAGGTTCGCATGTGCGGCTTCTGGTTATACCAACCGACGCGCCCGATCCTTCCAAGCGGAAGAACATCGATCTCGCGCGCGACGAAATTAAACTGAAAGACCAGGAAGCTCGCGCCGACATCATCATTAAAAACAACGCGAACGGCGATGCGGTGAAGCTCGGCTGGATCACGCTCCCGTCGTTTTACGCGGACATGGACAAGCATCAGAAAAGCACCACGCGCGATGTCGCGGCTTTGTTGAAGCGCTTAAAGAAGGAAAATATCGCAGGTCTGATCGTCGATCTTCGCCGGAACGGCGGCGGATCGCTGGAGGAAGCGATTTCTCTGACCGGGCTGTTTCTGAAATCGGGACCGGTCGTCCAGACGAAAGGTTCGAACGGAAACATCGTCGTCTCGAGCGACCCCGATCCGGGTATCGCGTACTCCGGACCGCTCATCGTTCTCACCAGCCGGCAGAGCGCATCGGCCAGCGAGATTTTCGCGGCGGCCCTCCAGGATTACGACCGCGCGCTCATCGTGGGCGACAAGATCACTTTCGGAAAAGGGACCGTGCAGACAATTCTTGAGATCGGGCGGTTCACCTCGCTTCTCGGCAGCCGGTCGCAGGATGACGGTGCGTTGAAGTTAACAATTCAGAAATTCTACCGCGTCGCTGGCGGGTCGACGCAACTCCACGGCGTCGCTTCTGATATCACGCTTCCGAGCTTGACCGATGTGCCGGAGTTTGGCGAAGGGGCGTTGAAAAATTGTCTGCCGTATGACGAAGTGCCAAAGGCGAAATACTCCAAGTGGTCCGATCCCGTCGCGCCGTTTGTTGGCGAACTGAAGCAGCGATCGACCGCGCGGATCGAGTCGAATCCGGAATTCCATTACATCATGGAAGACATGGGGAGACTGCGTCACCGCATCGACGACAATCGCATTTCGCTCAACGAAGATCAGCGTCGCAAAGAGCTGACGGAAGACAAAGTGCGCAAGGAAACGAGAACGAAGGATCGTCTCGCGCGTCATGACGAGGAGCCACGCATTTACCGGCTCACGCTGGATACGGTCGATAAACCCAATCTCCAGTTGATCATGTTCCCGGGGAAAGTTGCTTCCGCCAAATCGCCAAAAGTTGCGCCGGAAGCGGCGGGAGATTCCGACACGGAAAACGATCCACTCGCGGCCGTGGACGATGGAACGGGCAAAGAACCGGCGATCGACCCGCAGCGCGACGAGGCGCTTAATATTCTGCACGACCTGGTGGATCTCGAGCACGCGCCCAAGACGGCGAGTGCCAAGCCGTAGCGCTTTCTTCGGAAAGCGATGCCAATAGCGCCGCATTTCCGCTATCATGCGCGAATGACGATTCGCGTCAGCGCGGTATTGACCTCAGTTTGGTTGGCTTCTGCTGGCTTTAGCCAGACGCCGGCGCCTGCAGATGCCGCGCCCGACCTTGGACAATTGCTGACGCAGGGCATGGCCCAATTTCAGTCCGGCGACTACGCGAAAGCGGCGGCGGATTTGGAATCGTTGACGTTAAAAGCGGAATTTTCGCCGCAGCTCGAGCCGGTGTTTTACACCGTGGGATCGGCCTATTTCAACGCCGGCAACCAGGCCAAAGCGGTGAGTGCGTTCCAAGCCTACCTTTCCAAGTTTCCGAACGGCGCGCATGTTTCCGACGCGGCATTTGGAATTGCGCAGGCTAACTTTGTTAACAAGAAATATGACGATGCGGCCGCCGGTTTCGCGGCACTCGAAAAGGAGCCGCGTTATCGAGACCAGGCGCTGTTCTTCGCCGCCAGCGCATTCAAGGAAGCTGGGAAGATCGGTCAGGCGATTGCTGCGCTGGAGAAACTAACCGCGGCCGAAATCCGCTCGGCGAGTTCGGTCCGCGGAGCAACGATGCTCGCCCAACTTTACGCGCAAAAGGGAAGCTCGGAAAAAGCGATCGCCACGATCAACAAGCTGCACGCGCAAATCGCGCGCGTGGACAACCTGGTCGAGCTCAATGCCACGACCGTTCAACTTGGCGACGAGCTCTATAAAAAGAAATTGTACGTGGACGCGCTGGCCTGTTATCGCGCAGCTTTCCCGCGCGAACAGATCGTCCGAATGCAGGGCGAACGCATCGCGGCGATGCAGCGATCGGTTGCGGAAAACTTAACGGCGGCGCGCTCCGATCCGGCGCAATTCGCGCAGCTGGGCGCTGAGAATAACCAGCTCAAGGCTGACATTGCCCGCGCGCAGCAATTGCTCGATGAATTTCAAAAACTGCCGTCGATCACGCCGGCCATTTACGTCCGGATGGGTCGCTGCTTTTACGAGATCGATAAGAAATGGGAAGCGATCGTCGTTTACCAGGAAATCGTCGATCGCTTCCAGAGCGCACCGGAACGCGAAACGGCGTTATTTGGATTAATCGTCGCACTTGCGGAAGTGAACCAGCCGCAGAAGGCGCAGGCGCGTTGCGAACAATATCTGCGCGATTTCAAGAATGGGCCTAACGCCGACACGGTCGGGTATTTGATGGGCGCGGTCGCGCTGGAGGCAAATGATCCGAAGACCGCTGAGACTTATTTTGGACGTCAGCTCGCGTCACAGCCTAAGAGCAGTTTCCGGGAACAAATGCGCTATCTGCTGGCGAACGCCAAGTTCATGGCCGGCAAATACGACGAGGCGACGGATGAGTATAAGAAATATCTAAACGACTTTCCGAAAGGTCAGAACGTCGAGGACGTGCAATACCGGATGGCCCTGACCGGTGTTTTCTCCGGCAAATACGAGGACGCGATGAACCGGCTGAACGCGTTCATGCAGAAATATCCGAAGAGTGCCTACGTCGCCGATGCGAAGTACCGGCTCGCAGTCTGCAAGTATGCGGCATCGCTTTACGACGAGGTGATTTCCGACTGCAAATCATGGGAATCTGAGTTCGCGGCAAATCCGCAACTTGGCGAAGTGCTCGCGTTGCTGGCGGATGCTTATGCTGCAACGAATCGCGAGGATCAGGCGATCCCGATTTACGTCCGTTCGTATAAAATCGCGCCGACGGACGAGGTGATGAACTACTCGCTGTTCGCGGCCAGCAAGTTGATGCAGAAGCGCGATGAGTGGGAAAAAGTCACGCAGCTTTTCACCGACTTCCTTAACGTGAAACCGGACCATCCGACCGTGATCTCGGCGTTGTTCTGGATTGGCAAAGCAAAATCGCGCGAAGGAAAACCGGACGAGGCGAAGAAGATCACTGCCGATACGATCGCGAAATATATCGCTGACCCAAATCGCGAAGCGGTCGAGATGTTGCTCACGCAACTGGCGCAACTTTGCGTGAGGAAAAAGCGGGCTGGTGAAACGCCCGCGTCACTAGCAGCGGATCCTGGTGCTGAGTTGGACACACTTCTGGCGGCAAGTGCGACGGAACAGGCGCCGACAGCCCGGGCGCGCGTGCTCTATGCGAAGGCGGAGCTGGCGAGGCTGCGCAAGCAGCCGGCGGAAGAGGATAAGAATATCGCGGAGATCGCGGCGAAATTTAAACCAGAGGACTTGAGCCCGGTGTTACTTGGTCGTGCCGGCGATCATCTCGTCAGCCAAAAACAACTCGACCAGGCGACGCCGTTTTATCGGCGATTGATGGACGAATTTCCAAAGAGCGAAAACCTGGATTACGCCTACGCGGGTTTGGGTGAAATCGCGTTTGCGAAAAAAGATTACACGCGCTCTCTGCATTATTTTAGCGACGCGACGGAGAAGATTGCGGCTTCGCAAAAGCTCAAGGAAGTGAGCGTCGGCAAGGCCAAGACCTTCCTCGCGATGGGGCGGCTGGAGGATGCGAAGAAGGCGTTCGAGCAGGTCGCTTCGGTGCGGGAGTGGCGGGGAGAAACGACGGCGTTCGCTGTTTATTCGCTGGGCGAGATTGAGGCGAAACGCCAGCGCTGGGCCGAAGCCA
>JBBQHM010000005.1:0-47154 GCA_038323965.1 Chthoniobacterales bacterium
GCATGTCGAGGATGGTTCGTTGGCCTCGTTAAAATCCGGACCAAAACAAATAAATGCAGATCACCAAGATCTCGCTCTCGCGGCTTAATTGACCGTGACATTTGGAGCTGGACGCCTGCTACGGCGCCAAATGAGGACAGCCGGCTAGTCGAACGGCGGAGTGACCGCGCTGAACGATGAAGGAATTTCGTGGTCGCTCGGGAGTTGGCAGTGTGCCGGCGCAACGTTCGGCTCCTTAAATAAAGCACCGGATACACATGTAGATGTTTGCGCGGACCGCGACGAGGACAGGGGTTCAACTCCCCTCGCCTCCACTCTTTTGCCTGCCGTGGCTGCTGCGCCATAGGCTTTGATATCCCCGCACTTTCGACGAAGGTAGCGCCGCTGCCGCGCGTTCGATCTCCGACGTGCTAACAACATGAACCCGTGATCAGCCCTTCCCAGAACGGATCGTGCATTGCCCGGGAAATGGTGAACGTCTCATGAGCGAAATTTCAAAACCAGCCGCGCGCCGGACGCGACGCGCCGCGCGCATTCCGAAGGCATTATCCCTCCAGGATGAGAGAGATAAAACGGCCGGCGAGCTGATTATCGCGAACAAGCAGCTTGCCTTTCAGCACGGGGAGAAAAAACAACGCGCGGCGGAGCTGATTACCGCGAATGAGGAACTGGTCTTTCAAAACGCGGAGAAAGAAAAGCGCGCCGCAGAGCTGATTGTCGCCAATGCCGAACTCATCTTTCAGGATCTCGAGAAAGGGAAGCGCGCCGCGGAGCTCATCATCGCCAACAAGGAGCTCGTTTTTCAGAACGCCGAGAAGGAAAAGCGGGCGGCCGAACTAATCGTCGCGAATAAGGAACTGATCTTTCAGGATCTCGAGAAAGGAAAACGCGCGGCCGAACTCCTGATCGCCAACAAGGAGCTGTTATTCCAAAACGCGGAGAAGGAAAAGCGCGCGGCCGAGTTGCTTATCGCCAACCAGGAGCTGGTCTTCCAGAACGCGGAAAAAGAAAAGCGCGCCGCTGATTTAAGCGAGAGCATGAAACTCGCGGAAGCGGCGAACCATGCGAAGGGCGAATTCCTGGCGAACATGAGTCACGAGATTCGCACGCCGATGAACGGAGTCATCGGGATGACGGCGCTGCTGTTGGATACGGAGTTGAGCGAACAGCAACGCGAATTTGCCGACACCATCCGTACCAGCGGCGAAGCGTTGATGTCGATCATCAACAACATTCTCGATTTTTCGAAGATCGAGGCGGGCAAGCTGGAGCTGGAAATCCTGGATATTGATCTCGCGCACATTCTGCAAGGCACCGTTGCTGTTCTGCGTCCGCAGGCCAAAGCGAAGGGGATCGAATTGCGTTCTTCGATCGCGGGCGATGTTCCTACTCATCTGCGCGGCGACGCCGGACGCCTCCGGCAGGTCCTGATTAATCTTCTCGGCAACGCGGTGAAGTTTACCGCGCAGGGAGGAATCAATGTCGAAGTCTCGTTAGACAACGAAAGCGATGTCTTCGCAAATCTGCGATTCCGGGTCAGTGACACCGGCATTGCCATATCGGCCGAGCAGAAAAGCCGGCTCTTCCAGCCCTTCGAGCAGGCGGACGGATCGACTACGCGTCGCTACGGCGGGACTGGTCTTGGTCTCGCGATTTGTAAGGAATTGGTGACGAAGATGGGGGGCGAGATCGGATTGGAAAGTTCGTCCGAAACTGGGTCCACATTCTGGTTTGCGGTACCGTTATTGAAACGCCTCCATGCGGCCAAGCCGGCGATTTCGGTGGCGCGAACACAAATCTCCGGGAGCACTTCCGAGGCACCGACCACGGCACCTTTCTTTGAGCGATTCCGCATCCTCGTAGCCGAGGATAATATGGTAAACCAACGGGTGGCGGTGGCGCAGTTGAAAAGTCTAGGGTGCAGTTCTCCGGATGTGGTGGTGAATGGTCTCGAGGTCCTCGAGGCGCTTAAGCAAATTGACTACGACATTGTGCTGATGGATTGCCAGATGCCTGAGCTCGATGGCTATCAAGCAACGAGGCGCATCCGTGAAGCAGGCGGTCATCAGCCCTACATCATTGCGGTCACCGCAAATGCGATGCAGGGAGATCGCGAGATGTGTCTTGCTACGGGAATGAACGGTTACGTGAGCAAACCAGTACGAACCGCTGCTCTCAAAACGGCCCTGGGCCGGGCCTGCGGAGTCGCCCAGCGCGAACCGATCGACACCGGGGTTGTCGCAAATTTACAATCTATCGAGTCCGACGGCATTCCGGGTCTCTATGAGGAGTTGATCCAGCTCTTCATGGACACGACGCCCGCGCTTCTGCAGCAATTGCGCACGCTCGTGAATGACCCCAAAAACCTCGCGACCGTGGCGCATTCGATCAAAGGTAGCTGCGGAAACTTCGGGGCGTTGCCCATGCAAATGCTATGTGAAGAACTGGTGACGCTCGGTCGAGCGGGCCACACCGCTGGAGCGGATCAGCTCATTGCGTCCATCGAACAGGAGTTTGAGCGAGTGTGCCAGGCTCTCGCCGAATCCCGTTCGTAAATTCGCGTAGCGCCCGCGTAGTTCGAATTTAAAAACGTCAGCGCGAATTTTTGAATCGCATTCTTGGGGCCGGGCGGATATCTAACCCGGCTCAGATTCTCTGTGATTTTCCTTTGTAGGATGGCGGGAACGAAAATAAACCTTCCCAGTTAAGCAAGATTGATGCTATAAAAACCATCACTGCCATATTCTTTCGTAAATCAATCAAGTGTCGGTCGCCTCTAACTATATGAATTTTCGCCTTATTCGGAACGCCGCCATCTGCCTCGTCATCGCCGTGAGTTGCTACGCCCTCGGGGCCTGCCGGCAGGCGGTGGTCCTTGCTCCCGGTGAGAGCGATCTCGTCGTGCTCAACGGATGCGTGGTATCCGCGTGTAATTATTTCGCGGCGGTGAAGACGCAGCACAGTTTGGAAAAGAATTTCTGGGCGAAAATTCTGTTGGTTCGTTATTCTAACCATCCCGCGGGTCACGCCTATTGCGTCTGGGAAACCGACGGCACGGTTTACGGTTACGATCGCAACGCCGGGGCTTTTCCAATTCCAGTCTACACCCGCGATCCCAATTCCATCGCGATCATTCTTGCGGAAGAGCTGTCAAAACACCTCGGCGATTCACTTGCCGTAGCGCGCGCTGAATTTGTGCAGCCGTCGCAGAAGGTCGCGAAGTTCTAGACGCCATCGCCGTACAAGTAGAGCGCGACCATCACTGGTCGCGCTGCGAAAGCCATAGGAACGTACCGTGACTTTTATATTTAGTGAGTGAGTTCCTGGATCGCGGTATTCCTCCAAGCAACACGTGTGCCAAAAGGTTGCGCATAAATTTCTGATGCGCGCGAATAGCGCTCGCCAATTACGTCGCGATCCGACGCTGCGCCATTCTTAATTCGCGCCGATGCGTTCTGATCGTGAGAGAACCGGATGTGCGGTGACCTGCGATTGGTTTGTGTTATGGCCACTCGAAAAACAGCTAGTAAATCGACCGGAAAAAAAGCGACAAAAGCCGCCAGCAGGAAGACCACGAAGCGCGGAACCGCTCGCAAGACCAGCAAGCGCACGCTAATCGAACCGCACAAAGGCGATCGTCGCTATGTGCGTCGGAACAAGAAGGGTGAGTTCAAAACTGAAGTGAATGTTGGGCGTTCGCTTGCAGCCGATCGCCGTCGTAAGTCGAAGACGAAAGTCGCGAAAGGACAGGGAGATCGTGGCGATGCAAGTGGCGGAGGCATCACCGGCGTGGTGCGCAGAATCTTGAAGAAAATTTAAGGCGCGATTATCCGCGGTGGGTTCAGGAGCTCGCTGTCGGATGCTGGGGAGCGCGGACATCGCAGAGCTGCTGCCCGAGGCTGCAACAGACGCAGAAGGGATTATGCGCAGGGATCGACGCGTGCAAAAATCCCGGCTGGTCGCGTGATCAACTTCCTCCCGCTCCGTGAGCTGAAGGAACGGGCAAACGCGATTCGATCGCGGCGTTAGGCACGCCGATTTTAAGGCGTGTTCTAAAGGGCCGCCGCCGCTGCTTTCGCAAGGGCTCGCTGATCCCATTCCGCGCGCAGCACCTTCATTTCCGCGCTTAGCGCCTGGAGACGAGGAGCAACACCTTTATATTTTTTCGTCGTTCCCTGGACGGTGCGGTTGACTGCGCCCTGGCTAACAAGGCCTTGTAGTTTTTCATACGCGCGCAGCCGCAGCATTTCTTCGCCGCCGCTGGCAGCGTTCCTCTCCCGGAGGTTCAGTAAGATGATGTCGAAGAGGGGTTTAAACTCGAACGACGTTTTGCACGAAAGAACAGCTACTAGCTCTTCGGTGATGTTGTCGGGCGCACGACGGGAAAAAGAAGCGCCGGATGGTTTAGCCATGAGTAACTATACCACAATTTCTGGAAATCGCCGCTTGGAAGTGGCTTCCGCTACTCTTTGTCGCCCCACTTCTTTTTTTCGAAGGTTTTGCGGCCCGAGCCTTCCTCAAACGCTTCGAAACGGTCGGTATTAGTCTGGTAATACTTCTGGTGGTATTCCTCAGCGGGCCAAAACTTCATTGCCGGCAGAATCTCAGTAACGATTGGTTTATCGAAGCGCCCGGATTTCCCGAGTTTCGCCTTGGAGGCTTCGGCAATTTTCCGCTCGTCATCGTTCATCACAAAGATCGCAGCCCGGTAGCTCGGTCCGATATCGGTAAACTGTCCGTCCGCTTGCGTGGGATTAATCTGGCGCCAATAGACATCGAGCAGCTGATCGAACGAAGTTTTCGATGGGTCGTAGGTGATCTCGATCGATTCCCGGTATTGTGTTTTCTCGGTGCCGACGAGTTGATAGGTAGGGTTTGGCTCCGTGCCGCCGGAATAGCCAACGACGGTTTTCATCACTCCCGGTGCCTTATCGAAGGCGGGTTGAATGCACCAGAAGCAGCCGCCGGCCAGGACCGCAGTTTTCGTCGTTGCGGTCTGCGGTTCCCCCGCGGATAGATGCGTCAACGGCGCTATGGAAAATAACAGAAGTGAGGCCAGGAGGGCCGGCGAGCGGAGGTTCATAGCGGTTAGATTGTTCTCAGCGCGATTCGTTTCAAAATAGCTGACAGATGCAACTGCCCGCGATCACGGATGCCCTGGATTTCCGCGAAATGTTTGGCGGCGAAGCTCCGCTCGAAGTCGACCTGGGCTGCGGCGACGGCGCGTTCATCGCCGGGATGGCTTGCCGTTTTCCGGCACGTCACTTTCTCGGAATCGAGCGACTTAGAGGACGGGTCGAGTCAACGCAGAAGAAAATCACCTCCCAGCGGCTAATTAATGCGCGGGTGCTGCGGGCCGAGACGCGCCAATTTGTCGAACAGTTGCTGCCGAAGGAAAGTGTCTTTGCCTTTCACCTTCTCTTCCCTGATCCGTGGCCTAAACGCCGCCATCAGTCGCGACGTATCGTAACCCCGACCTTCATCGAACTTTTATTTACTACGCTTGTTCCCGCAGGGTTGCTCCACGTTGCGACAGACCAGCAGGACTACTTCAAAGCATGTGTGCAAATCATCGAAAGCGGTAAGGGCTTCGCGAGCTGCGACGGTGAGATTGAGTTCCCAGTCACGACGTTCGAGCGACATTTTCGAGACCGGCCGGTCCCGATCTATCGCTTGTTGATGCGGAAGATTTCGCCCGTGACGAACGTCTGCGCTTCCCAGCCGGCGTCACCGATCCGCAGTTCTATGCTGCCCGTTTCGTCCTGACGAAAAAGGCGTATTCCGCGACTCTCTACCCATTCCGCCCACGCGTCGTTAATGCGTTCCGCTGGTGGGAAATCGCGCGATGTCGCGATGATCAGGCGCGGTTTTACCGCTTCGATGAAGGGCTGCGAACCAGAACTTTCCGAATGGTGCTGACCTTTCACGAGAATATCGGCATGAAGATCAACCGCGCTCGAGATTAGCGCTTCTTCGGTTGCGAGCCCGCTGTCAGACATCATCAGAATGCGTGCACCTTTCGTTTCCATCATCAGGACGACCGCGGCGTCATCCGCGGAGCTGGCGTCTGAATTAGGCGGCGGGAATAATATTTTGGCACGAACTCCGCGCGCGAGCGGCCATTCGTCACCGGCCATGATCGAACGGACAGGTTGTGCATTCTGGCGAAAAAGCTCTCGCAAATGTTTATGGACGGAGGAACGGTCGCGCGCCGCATTATCCATTACGATCCGCGTAGGAAAATCTGCCAGCAGAGGCTCAGTTCCGCCGACATGTTTGGCATCTCCATGTGTCAGGAGCAGACCGTCCAGATGATTCACGCCCGAGAAGTGGAGGTATTCGCGCAGGCTGCGGTTGTATCCGCGTTGCCCGCCACAATCGAATAGCCAATTCGCCCGCGAGCTGTGCAGATGGACGACGCTACCAGTCCCGGCATCGAGAACCGTAATTTTGGTTATGCCGACATCGTGCCAGGAAGATCGTGCTAAATACAAATGCCCGGCCGGAATGAGCGAGAAGAGGTGGACTAATGCCAATATACTCTTCGTTAGGAGCCAGTTGGCGTTGTTGAACACAAGCGCGAGCGCGGCGGACAGTGGAGTTGTAAGCAAAGATAGAGTTCCGACTGCGAGGACGAAGTAGGCAATCGGAACCACTGCCAGGTTTGCGAACAGTGAAATCGGAGTGATGAGATGGTAATACCAGAAAATAAGCGGGAGTGAGCCGATCCAGGCGGCGAACGAAACCGCGAGACCACCTGAAATAAAATCCGTCACGGAAACGCCGACCCTACGCGTCCGGCTGAACAATTGGCGGGGAAGAAACGGATCCGGCGCGAACAATCTCTTGAGCTGCCGGTAGAGAGGATCGGCGACGAGTAAAATAGTACCGACGACGGCGAAGGAAAGTTGGAAGCCGCTGGCGAAAAGTTCGTTGGTGTCCCAGCAGAGAATGCCGAAGGCGGCGGCGGCGAGACTGTTCATCGCGAAGACGCGCCGCTCGACAAAAAATCCCGCAAGCAACGCCGCGCTCATCACCGCGGCGCGAATACTCGATACATGCAGACCAGTGATCGCCGCATAAAAAAGTAGCAGCGGAATAATCAATGCGATGGCCCCCCGCCGCCGTACGCGTGCGACCGATGCAATTGTCCAGAGGAGCCGCGCAACTATTCCCACATGCAATCCGGCCACGGCAAACAGATGTAGCGTTCCCGTCTGTTGAAACGGCTCTTCGATATCGTCCTGCGTTTGGTGCCGAAGTCCGAGCGTCATACCGCAGATCGCATTCTGCACGTCAGGCGAATCATCCAGCCCGCGCGTCAGTGCGCGTTGCATCCACGCGCGAGATTTGTGCGCGGCTTGCAGCACTCGATTTCCTCCACCGTGTCGAATCAGCGTCCCATTTTCCGGATAGCGTACGAATAGCGATCGCCTCACGTCGCGTCGCGCCAGAAAGGTGCGCATGTCGAATTCCCCCGGATTCCGGGGCGGCATGATTGGCTCGACGATTCCGGTAAGTTGCAATTCATCACCGAATTGAACTTCGCCGCGCCAGCGCACGGAGACGACCGCGCGCATCGGATCTGTGTGTCCCTCAAGCTCAAGTGAGGTGAGCTGAAATAGAAATGTCGAGAAGCCGTTTGCCTCGACTTTCGGCTCGGTAACCACCGCACCTCTAGCCGTGATGGTCCGCGCGCGATCGCCCAATCGTTGCACCAGGCGCAGTCCTGGACTGTCGAGAATTGCGACACTATGCAGCAGAAAAAACCCCGCGATCACGGTGGCATGGGTCACAGCAACTACCGGCCGGACTAATGACGCAAGAGCTAGCGCGCTGAGTGCGATCCACAACGGCATCGAGGCATTCGGAAACCAATCCGCGATCGCGATCCCGGCCGATGCCGCGAGTACCAATCCAATCATCGGCTGACGCGGCAGAGTCATGGGAAAGGCGCCCGCAAATGCTCGTCAGGCGTCGGTAACCACTGCGTCGAGGACAGCGTCGTGAGTTTCGGACGGGACGAAATCCACCACTTGAAACTCGAAGCAAATGCCAAACTTGATCGCGTTTGCGGCCTGACCGTTTAACAATCGGTCGTAGAACCCGCCGCCACGTCCGAGGCGTGCGCCATCGCGGGTGAATGCGAGTCCGGGCACGAGGACGAGCGTCGGCGTCAGGCTGAAGCAAACGTCGCTTTCATTCAGGGCCGTCCGTGGAATGACCGCGATTTCCTTTCCACTCTCCGCGGCGAATTCACGCAACGGCCTCACATCGGGCTCGCTGCGCATCGGCTCGAAGAGCGCGACGACATTTGCTTCTATCCATTCTGTCGTTTCGATTAATTGCGCGACAATCTTTTCCGAACGCACGCGGCGTTCCTCCGCATCCATCTCCTGCAGGCGCACGCGCATGGTCGATCGCAACTCTGTTTTCTGCTGCGCGATCGAACCGCCCCCATTCATCGTGCCGAAACCTTTTGCTTCACGATGGCCAGATTATATGGTTCGCGCGAAGTGCCGACTCCTTTTTCCAAGAAGCGGAGCGTCGTCCAGAAGACGACAGAGAATGGCGCCGAGCCAACGCGGTCGACCCGCGTCGGATTGAAGCCGGGATCGGCGTGGCGTCGGCGCAATTTTCTGACGAGCGTTTTAATACCGTCGCTTTTCACCAAGCGGGTGGGGGACCGGGCGCTGCCATCGTTCCCGCGCATCAGGCCCGGCGAGATCTGCATCACGTGGATCGGACACGCTTCATTCTTAATCCAAACGCACGAAGTCAACGTCCTCGTCGATCCCATCTGGTCGCTTTGGTTGAAAGTGATCAAGCGCCTCAAGCCACCGGGTTTCGAGATTCATCACCTACCGCAGATCGATTACGTGCTGGTCACTCATGCGCATTTTGACCATCTGGATCGGCGAACTTTGCGAAAGGTAGCGTCCGATCAACCGATCGTCGTTCCAGTGGGAGTCGGAAATCTGGTGCACGATCTGGGTTTTAAAATCGTGCACGAGCTCGATGACTGGCAATCGGTGCAGCTGGGGCCGTTAACCGTCTCGATGACTCCGTGTCATCACTGGGGCGCGCGGTTTCTGGCTGATTCGCATCGCAATTTCGGAGGCTTCGTCATCAAGGCGGATGGCCGCACCATTTTTCATTGTGGGGATAGCGCTTACTTCCCGGGATTCAAAGAAATCGGAGCCCGACACGAGATCGATATAGCGTTGCTGCCGATCGGCGCCTACGACCCGCCCAGCGGACGAGAGGTTCACATGAATCCCGAGGAGGCCGTCGAAGCCTTCACGGAGCTCGGTGCTGGCCGCCTGATTCCGATGCACTATGGTAGTTTCCGGCTCGGCTACGAACCGATGGACGAACCGCTCGATCGCTTGATGAAATGTGCGCGCAAAGCGGGCCTCGAAGAAAAGGTGCTGGTGATGACTGAGGGTCGACCAGTCGTCATTTGAGCACCGGACGAATCACATTTTTCGGCGCGATCGGTGCCGGCGCGCTAGTCGTAGCGTTTTCGCTCGTCCTCCTCGCGCGAGACCCAATGGTCTTCTGGAATGATGATTATCAAACGTCAATCCTACCGGTCTTCGCCGACATCGCGCGATCGTGGAGCGAAGGGCAACTGCCGCTACTAAGTCCATACTCGTGGGTATGCAGTAATCTCGCCGGTGAGTTCCAATACGGCACCTTCTCGGTTTTCATAAACGCGGCCATCGTCCTGATCTGGAAGCTTCCGCTGAAGTTCGCAGGGCAAGCCGCGGTGATGTCGATAACACATCTCGTGGTTCTCGCAGCCGGCGGTTTCGTGCTCGCGCGCGACCGCAAACTATCCGCGCCGCTCTCTATGATCGTTGCCCTGGTCACTGCCTTGAATGGGTGGATTATCTGCTGGGGTGCAACCGATTGGTTTGGTGCGCTTGGTGCCTTTGCGTGGCTCCCATGGTCCTGGTGGGGACTGGCGCGCGCGCTTGATCGGCAGAGAACGCGCTGGCGATTTTTGTGGCCCGCCCCCTTCGTCTACCTGCTGGTCACGGGAGGCTTTCCTTACACCGTGCTAATGCTTGGACTAGTAGTGGTGTTTCTAACGATTCGTATATTAGTGGAGCAGCGAAGCCTGGTTGCAGTAATTCCCATGCTGGTGGGCCTGTTGCTTGGACTCGGGATGGCAGCTCCATCGTGGCTGGCCCTCGCCGATTACATTCACGGGTCAGCGCGAGAAGCACAGGATGGCGCGTCACATTGGCAATGGCGTGTTCCATTCGCCGCCTGGCCGGGGCTGGTGTGGCCGGCGTGGACCGTCAACTGGACGGACTTTTCCACTCGACTGAGGCCGCATGCCGCCAACGAGCTCGCTTGCGGGTTTCTGCCATTACCTGCACTTTTGGCAGGGCTCGTTTCATCCCGCCGGATCCTCCTGCAGCGCATCAAATGGGAACTAGCTCTTTTAATAGTAATCTTCATTCTGGCGATGCTCCCAAGCGCGAGTGTTTTCCGATGGAGTTTCCGATGGCTTCCGCTGTTCCACCTGCTGTTGGCGATCTGTGCGGCGGAGTCCCTGCAATCGACTGGATGGCGGATGACAAAGACGCGTTCCGCCCTGGCGTTCCCTGCAATCGTTTATATCGCCTTTCTACTGACCTATCTCGCGACCCCGCCGAACTGCGGGGTTCCGCGTTATCACTTGGAAGAGTCACTGCGGGATCCTGGACCATTGGATCCAGCGAGGCTTTATCTGAGCGTTTACCCACCAGCAGAGCTGGCTTATCGTGAAGAGAAACATCCCGGCCCGCTCGGAGAATCGATTCGGCCGGGTAGTACATCGATGTGGGCCGGTCTAAGATTCGTTAACGGTTACAGTCCGATTCGACCGGCGGGCGTCGCCCGAAGCTATGGCTTTTATATCCATGGCGAGATTGATCTTAACTACGCATGGTATTTAGCTGAAGAGCAGGATGCTGAGGGAGCGGAGCTCGACCTATTGGGTGTCGACGGCATTATCGTAGCACACGAAATCGGCCTCGCCCCTGTATCGGCGGGTTGGGACAAAGTGGATGCGACGGATGAGGCGGTTATCTACCATCGACACGGTTTGCCACTGCCCACAGTCCGTTCCCTTACGCACGAGGAGTTCGGCTCGCCTGATCGATTCGTAAGAGCGCGCATTGGCGAGATCGAGGACAGACGCAATCGAGTAACGGCATCCGTGAGTGTTCCGACGGGCAATGCACCGGCGCTAATCGCGTTTTCCCGTCCGTATTTTCGAGGGTATCGCGCACGTCTGAATGGCGCTCCGGTCATGGTCGGTTCCTACAACGGGATGATGCCAACAATTGAATTGCCGGCGGGAGCCCAGGGTAAGCTGGAACTGACTTACTCCCCGTGGTGGTTCACGAGGGGCGGTATGGTGGCGCTAACTTGCCTTGCTTGTTGGCTGGTTTGCACCCTCCTCGCATCGCGACGCGCGTGAAAGAGCTATCGATAGTGTCACGGAAACAGCTTGTTGTTAACATTGAGACAGCGTTGGCGTTGGCGCTATCTGCGTGGGTTGTATTTCTGCACATCACTTTCTACTTGCACGCTGGCGGGCTTTGGCGCGACGAAGCAAGCAGTGTCGGCTTAGCACTCCGTCCGACGTTCGGCCAAATGTGGGCGGATTTGGCGTTCGATCCTTTTCCCGTGCTGTACTTTGCGCTTCTACGGACCTGGATAAGTGCCGGATTTTCATCCGACGCACAAATTCGGATGCTGGGATTGGTCATAGGCATCTTTACTGTCTTGGCCTTCTGGTGGAGCTCCCGGTTGGTGGGCAGAAATTCACCGCCGTTAATCCCCTTGGCCTTATTCTGCCTTAATCCGGTGGTGCTTCAAAGTGGCGATAGCGTTCGGCCCTACGGATTGTCAGTTTTAGTCCTTATTATTTGTTACACGCTCGCGTGGAGGGTGGCGAATAACGCAGCACATCCCAAGAGTAGCCTCGCCATCATGGTAGCGATCACGGTCGTGTGTGTGCAATTGTCGTTTACAAACGTATTTCTCGTGGGCGGGATGTGTTTAGGGGGAATTGTCGCCACATTGTCTTGTAGTGAAGCTAGGCGGGCAATGTTAATATCCATTGTGGGAGTTGCGGCATTTCTTACCGTCGCGGTCTACTTCGATGACATCCAGCGCGTGCGTGATTGGTCGGTGTTACTCGCGGGTACTGTTTCGATAGTGGACGTGCTGGGAGCGCTATTTGATACCTTAACGACCGATTCTGTCGTGCCCGCCTACTTATTTCTTCTCGTCAGCGCGATCGCTATCTTCGCTTCCTTGCGGTTGCGGTCACGCGAGGACAACTCAAGCAGGAAGCCTATCATCTATTCTTTCGTAACATTGTTGTTTTCAGTTCTAGCAATGACTATCTTCTTTGTCGCGACCAGGAAGCCGCCGGATCCGCGGTACTTCATTGGACTGTTAGTCGTAGTCAGCCTCTCGCTGCAGCAAATGGCGGGGCGCATCGGATCCTGGTTCTTCCTGTCACTACTCCTAGCGGGCTGTGTCGGCACTGTTGTCACATTGCTTCCTGCGAGCGCGAATACTGCGAGGAGTCCTATGACAAACTGCCCTGATGTGGCCTCACGCGTCGCCCATTCTGCAACTCAAGACGACTTGGTTATGGTTACCGCTTTCTATTATGCCGTGAGTTTTGAGCGGTATTATCAGGGCAAGGCGAGCTGGATGTCACTACCGGATATCGCAGATCACAGCATCCATCGTTGGGATCTAATCAAGTCTATGATGACGCAGCGCGATCCACTTGTTGGTTTGCTGGCCCGGATGGAATCCACGCTGCGTGGTGGCCACAATGTCTATTTGGTCGGCACATTACCCGCGGCTGACGCTACGCAACCGGAGCCTTTGCCTCCTGCTCCGACCAGCGACTACGGCTGGGAGCTTGTTCACTACCAGGAAAATTGGCAGGCGCGAGTGAGTTACTTTATCGAGCACCACGCTACTTCCGGTCGCAATCTATTTCCAAACGCTGACGGAGATCGCGCATTGCGCGAAGTCGTCGGCGCTTACGTCGTATCTGGCTGGCGCGATACTGAGACTAACTAGTAGACATCGCGCCGGTAGCGCTTTTCACTCTTCATCTGTTCGATGTAGCTGCTTGCTTCTTCGGGCGACTTGCCGCTTTCCTGAAAGACGATGTGTCGCAACGCGCCATCAACATCCTTGGCCATGCGTAAGGCATCGCCGCAGACGTAGAAATAGGCCCCCTGTTCAAGCCAGCGCCAGATCTCCGCGGCGTTCTCCAGCATTCGATGTTGGACGTAGATTTTCTGGGGTTGATCGCGCGAAAATGCGGTATCCAACCGAGTAAGCAGCCCTTCACTTTTGAATGTTTCGAACTCGTCTTTGTAAAAGTAATCGGTTGCTTCGCGCTGGGACCCGAAGAAAAGCCAGTTGCGACCAGGTGCTTCGGTGGCGAAGCGCTCCTCGAGAAATGCGCGAAAGGGCGCCACGCCGGTGCCGGGACCGACCATAATGATCGCCGTGGCCGGGTCGTCCGGAAGCCGAAAATGTTTAGCGACTGTCGGGTAAACGGGAACGGGTGTCTCCTGGCACCGTTCGGCGAGAAAAGTGGAGGCCACACCTTTCCGCGCTCGCCCGTGTGACTCGTAGGTCACCACATCAAGGGTGAAATGAACTTCATCGGGATGAGCGCGCTGACTGGAAGCTATGGAATAGAGACGCGGCTGTAGTTTCGTGAGCAACCCAACAAATTCCTCCGGGGTAAACTTTACGGAAGGGTGTTCCTCCAGGAAGTCGATGACTCCAATACCCCATAGATACTGCGTCAGATCTTCCTTCCGCGACGGTTGTAGTAGTTCGCAAAGCAACGGAGTTGAGATGGCGCGTTCGACGATTGCTTTCAGGAATTTCGGCGTTGGTGCGGTGATGCTGTAGTTGCGCGAGAGCGCTTGGCGTAAGGGCGCGGTCTCGTTTTTTCCGGTGGTGACTAACTCGTCCCCTTTCGCGCCAAGCGCGTGCACGACTTCCTCTACCAGGGTGGGATGGTTGGTAGCGTAAACCGCCATTGAATCGCCCGGTTCGTAAGTGAGACCGGACCCGGCCATCGATACTTCGAGATGCCGTGTATCCTTGCCCGAGCCTTCACCACTCAGGCTACGATTTACCAGAAGCTTGCCGGGAAATGGATTGGTGCGTGAGTACGCCGGCTGCGGCGATTCATCTGTCATCCGGAGGAACTACGCGCCGCTTGGCCGAATCGCAAGTTTGCGCTGCGTTTGCGCGACTCTAAACTGCGACGCTTATGGCTGACGATCCGTCGCAAGTTCCAGAATCCGCTCTGCGACGGCCAGCGGAAGGCGTTCTCACAAATTCCCCTGTGCGGCACGACCCCTACGCGGCCTTTCGCTCGTCGGCCTACTCCTTCTTTACCGCCGGAAATCTACTTTCGATTATCGGCCGGCAGATGCTGGCCGTTGCAGTCGAGTGGGAAATTTATGCGCGGACGCACTCGGCGACTGCGCTTGGGCTGGTCGGCCTGGTCATCGCGGTGCCGGTGGTTTGTCTATCGTTGCCGGCGGGCCATCTGGCCGATCGGCTCAGCCGCAAACATATCATTCTGGTGTCGCAGTTTTTCAGCGCGCTTTGCTCGCTCGCGCTCGCCGTTATCTCCTGGAACCATCTCGCGATTCCGCAGGGCGCACTGCTGCAAAGCAGTAACGGATTGTTGACGAAAATCGCTGGTGTGTTTGAGCGACACAGCCACGCGTTTCACTTCGATGACGCGTCGATCCCGCTGATTTATCTGCTGCTCTTCGTATCGGGCGTTGCTCGCACGTTCGGATGGGCGGCACGGAGTTCGTTCTTCCCATCGCTGGTGAAGCGCGATGCCTTCTCGAATGCGGTGACGTGGAACAATAGCATCTTCCAGGTGGGCTCAGTGGTAGGCCCGGCGCTCAGTGGAATTCTCGTCGCGTATTTCAGTTTCGCGCTGGTCTACGTGATCGATGCCATCTGCGCGTTGTCATTCTTCGCTCTCGTGCTTCCGATTCCGCGCGCCGCGCGCATAGCGCATGAGGCGACGCAGACAGCATGGCAAAGTCTTATGGCCGGGCTGCGCTTCGTGCGGAGCAAACAGGTAATCCTTGCCACCATCACCCTCGATCTGTTCGCGGTCCTGCTGGGCGGTGCGACGGCGTTGCTGCCTATTTTTGCGGATCAAATCCTCCGCGTCGGGCCTGTCGGCCTCGGTTGGTTGCGCGCCATGCCGGCGATTGGCGCGTTCATCACTGCGATTCTGGTCGCCTACCTTCCGCCCATGAAACACGCCGGTCGTGCTTTGTTATGGTGTGTGAGCGGTTTTGGAATTGCCACCATCGTCTTCGGCATTTCCACCGCTTTCTGGCTTTCGTTAGCGATGCTTTTTGTTCTGGGCGCGTTCGACAGTGTGAGTGTGATAATCCGCGGCTCGATCGTGCAACTGGTGACGCCGGACCATATGCGCGGTCGTGTTTCAGCGGTGAACAATATTTTCATCGGGACATCGAACGAATTTGGCGCTCTGGAATCGGGCTTAACGGCGGCGTTAGTCGGGCCAGTCGTGTCCGTTGTCGCCGGTGGCATAGGGACGATTATGGTCGTCGCGATCTCGGCGCTCGTCTGGCCTGAAATGCGAAAGATCGGCCGTCTAGACCGATCGCTCGATTAAAAGGAGCCGTGTAACGAAATCGTGCCGTAAGGCGCGCCGCCATCCTGGTGGTAGCGAACATTGGCACGATAGAAATCGAAATCACGATAAGGCTGGTAACCGCCTTCGAGGTTCAGGGTAAACGCTTCGCTAAGTTTCCAATCGGCCCCAAAGCCCGTGCGAATCTCGCTGTAACTCAGGACCGCATTATTCAATCGGGAGATTCCGCGATCGCTGCCGAAGTTATCGTTCACGCGATAGCTTCCCCCTTTTAGCGTCGCTCCTGCGTACAGCTTCACATTTTTGTTGAGCTCGTACTCGAGTCGCGGAGTAGGAACCACGGCGTTCAGGACCCATTGCCGGGAAAATTTCCAGCGCACACCGACGGCGGGGATAATGGGATATTTCCGCTGCACGTCGACACTCGCTCCAGCGATGAATTGAACGTCCGGATTGTAGATATAAGTGCCACCGACGATGAAGGGCAGATTGAATCCGCTGCTGAGATCCTGTCCGTAGATTCCGGGTTGCGCTTCGAGGCGAATGAGAATGGAGTCGGTCAACTGCGTGTCGAGTCCGACAACTGCGCTCACGCTTTGGAGATTGTCTGGAAGCTGTGCGCTCGAACCAAACCCGAAATCGTAGCGCTGGTATTCCACCCCGAGACGAAGGATGCCGATCTTGACGCGTGGAGTGAGGACAAAACGAAGGAGGGCGTCATTCTCATCAAAATCTCGTTCGCTGCGAAGCCCGCGTTGGACATCGCCGTTACCAACGTAGGTCTCGTCGATCGTATATTCGCCGGTGAAAACACTCTCCGCTTGCGATTGCAACGTTGAGACTGAGAGCGCGGTGCCGACGGCTAAAAAGATAAAAGTCCTGATCATCTCGAAGTATCCTTGCGAAAGAGCGTGATCGCTCGGCCCACATCTTTCATCATCGCGGATTCCGACGCTAGCTTTTCTACGCCACGCAGGCTGGCGAGGGAGGCCGAGGAAATCATATCGCCACGCCAGACGAGGGTGGATGGACGCCCGTTCAAATCGACCGGCCACATTTGATATAGCGTCAGTCCGGCATAGTAGCCGCCGCTGGCGTAGTAGAATGTCTCTGCGGCCTGAATGCTGTCGCCGCTCGTCCGGCTGTAGAATGCACCGAGCGT
The DNA here is from genome assembly GCA_038323965.1 of Chthoniobacterales bacterium. Lineage (GTDB taxonomy): Bacteria > Verrucomicrobiota > Verrucomicrobiia > Chthoniobacterales > UBA10450 > JBBQHM01. Next base: position 16,875 of record JBBQHM010000005.1, read on the forward strand.
GGCGACCGTCGTGTCGTCGACATCAAGCAACTCCCAGTACAGATCCGGCTTGAGCGAACCGGCGCCGCGCCCGATCCCCGTGCCCTCCAACAATCCGGAGAACTGCGATCGAATTTTTGACTGTTCGCGGAGTAACCCGCTCAATTCGTCGCCGGCGCGGATGGAAGGGCCGCTGTGGTCGTAGGGCGCAAGAGCCGAGGTTCCGCCCGATACGAAAGCGCGTGTGCGCTCCGCGAGTAGCTGGGACCAGAAGTCTGGACCCGGCGAAAATTTCGCGGCTTCAGCCCGACTCATCTGCACGTCCGCCAATTTTTTGGCGGCCGACGAGACGAACGAACTCGCCGCGCCGTTCTCTTTTATTTTTGAAAACGCATCTTCGGTCGGTGCATTAGAAATATCGGCGTGCAGCAAAACCTTGAGTTCGCGATGCGCCATGGGATTCCAGCGCCGCAGGGCCTCGAGATGCTGAGCGGGCGGGCCGGCCTGTAGATAGCAGCTCTGCACGGAGAGGTAACGACTGTTACTCATCGGAGGCCCATGCGCGGTTTTCACATCACCGCCGGCGAGCTGCGTCACCTCAATCTGGTCGAAGATGGAAAAACCGCGTAGCGCAGCGACCGGATCGGATGGCGCACTAACGACGAGGTTTGTTACCGCGAGAATGCAGGCGGCGGTGAGAGCTACCGGTTTCATATCGGGGAGCTTGCGCGAGCGCTGGCCGGTTGCAAATCACCCGGCTCCGTCGCAATACATGGGCGATGGATGATCCGGTGATTTCGCTCCGCGAGCTGACCAAAAGCTACGGCCAATTCCAGGCGCTCAGCAGAGTGACATTTGATATTCCGCGCGGGACGATCTTCGGGTTCCTCGGGGCGAATGGCGCCGGCAAGACGACAACCATCCGGATGCTTTGCGGACTTTCGCGGCCGACGTCGGGTCGCGCGACGATCCTGGGCAAGGATGTCTGGCGTCAACGACATGCGGTCCGGCAATCATTCGGCTACGTCGCGCAACGCTTCAGTTTGTACCGGGATCTGACTGTCTCAGAAAATTTGCGATTCTTCGGCGGTGCCTATCGCATGCCGCGGCGCCGGATCGAAGAGCGCGTCGAACAGCTTCTCGCGCTCACCGATTTACAGGAAAAAGCGGATGCGACGGCCGCGAATTTGTCGGGCGGAATGCGGCAACTCCTGGCGGTCGGCTGCGCACTGATTCACGACCCGCCGATTCTTTTTCTGGACGAACCAACCGCGGGCCTCGATCCGGTGCATCGCCAGCAAATGTGGAATCTTCTCTACGATCTCAGCAGCGCGGGTATCACGATTTTTGTCACTACGCATTACATGGACGAAGCGGAACGCTGCACCGAAGTCGGCTTCCTCGCGCACGGCAAACTGCTCGCGCAAGCGCCGCCGCGGGAATTGATCCGCACTTTTCGGACGCGCGTCCTCGAGCTTGAAGTGGAACCCGCGATGCGCGCGCTCATCGAGCTGCGGCAAGCGCCCGGGGTGCTGGGCGTTTCGTTGCGGAGCGGGCGGATTCGGATTTATTCGGCGGAGCCGGAAGCCCTCATTGATCGCTGGCACGAGTCGTGGCCGTACCCGGAGCTTAAATTGACCAGCGATCACTGGAGCGAGCCGGATATGGAAGACGTTTTTACCGCGTATTCGCAGGGCTACGACGGCGTTCTGAAGGAGCACAAATGATCAGCCGTAATTCGTTCGGTGCGATCGCCAGCGTCGCTTACAAGGAATTCCTGCACATCGTCCGCGACCGTCGCGTGCTCGCGTTGCTTATCGTGTTGCCTCCGGTGTTCACGTTGATATTCGGTCACGCCTTTGAAGTTGGAGAAATGACGGATGCGCCAGCGCTCCTGATTAATCGCGATGGAACACCGCAGGCCAGTGCATTCATCGATGTGCTCCTAAAAAGCAAGACGTTCGCCTGGCAGCAACAGCCGAAGACGACGACCGAGACGGATCTGCTGGGCCACGGGGTGAGGGCCGCTCTTGCCATACCAGCGGGGTGGGGACAGAGCCTGGAGAACGGCGCGCCGATGAAGCTGCAGCTTTACGTCGATGGCGCGGATTCGAATACCCAATCGCAACTCGAGGGCAGCATTCAGCAGAGCCTCGGGGATTTTCAGGTCAAACAACGCGACCGGATGATCGAAGGATTGCCGATCGAAGTTTTCGATCTCGCAGAAAAATTACCGGCGGGCATCCGGAAACAATTCGTCTCCTCGATGGAGCCGTGGGGCATTGAAAGCAAGATTCTCTACAATCCGGAAACGCGTTTCATCGAATACGTGGTGCCGGGCGTGATTGGCCTCATCCTCCAGCTCATCACGGTAACTCTGATGGCCTGCACCATTGCGCGCGAACGGGAGTCGGGAACGCTGTATCAGCTCATGGTCACGTCATTGCGCCGGAGTGAGATTGTCATCGGGAAAATCCTGCCTTACCTCGCGATTTCGATCGTTCTCATCACGATGATTATTGTCCTCACCGGCTGGCATTTTCACGTGCGCTTTCACAATTGGCCGGCGCTTTCCGCGATCTGTTTTCTCTTCCTTTTGTGTTCGCTCGGGCTCGGCCTGTTGATCTCGACTTTTTCGAGAACCCAGACGCAGGCGATCCAATTCTCGGTTTTTTTCCTGCTGCCGGTCTTCGTTCTGTCAGGCGCATTCGCTCCAATCGAACAACTTCCCGGCGCGATCCGATATGTTTCAGAGATTTTTCCGCTCACGCATTTCTGTCGCGCGTTTCGACTGGTGAATCTCTACCGCGCGGACTGGCATTTTTACGCTGGCGATCTGGTCGTCCTTTTCGCGGGAGCGGTGATTACGTTCGTCGGCGCCGGGCTTTTGCTGCGGCGGATCGAGCAATGAAACAGCTGTTGGTTTTCGCGGCGTTCTTCGTCGCGGCGGTTGCTGTCGCGCAGGATAACGTCCGGCCGCAGGAAGTGTTCGACGGCATGCGGGAAAGTTTTCGCGCCGATCGCGCCAGCGGGATTACGGCGCGCTACCAGTTCGATCTCGGCGGCCCGGAAGGCGGGCATTGGCGGATCGAAGTGAAAGACGGTACCTGCCGCGTCGAGCGCGGCGAGATCGAGCGGCCTGACGTCACCTTCATCGCGAGCGATAAGGACTGGGTCGCACTTTCCAACGGCAAACTCTCGGGCACGTGGGCCACGATCACCGGCCGGCTAAAAGTGCGCGGCGATCACCGGCTCGCGCGCAAGCTCGACGAACTTTTCCCTTAGAACTTCGCGCTCAGCATGGCGCGGACATACGGCGCGCTTTCCGAGTCGAATTTCTGGTCGGCGCGATGAAAATCGAACTGCCGCTTAAGCGCGTAACCCGCGCCGAGATCAACCGTGAAATTATTCGTAATCTTGTAGTCGAGCCCAACTCCGGCGCGATATTCACTGTAATCAACCTGCGCCCCATCAAGCGGCCGGCGGGTCCCGGTTGTATCCGTGCGGAATGAGCCGCCGACGAGCTGTCCGCCAGCCCAAAGGTCGAGACGCTTATTAGGCGAGTAGACCACGCGCGGTTCCGGTAGCATCGCATAAACGCTCCACTGCGAATTTGGTCTCCAGAGCAATCCGACGAACGGGATTACCGGATAGCGACCGCGCAGGAACGCGACATTAGCGCCGGTGAGCAGGTAGAGATGGTCCGGTTGTAATATCCAAATGCGCGCCGCGGTAATTGGCACATCAAACGAACTGCCATCGAAATCGTTCTCGGTATAGAAGCCGGGACGAAACTCGATAAACGCGCCCACATCTTCGCCGTGCATGTAATCGATGCCGATCACGCCCGCCGCGCTCTGCAGTTGATCAGGCAGCCGCCCGATTTTATCTCCGCCGAAATCGAAGCGCTGATACGCCACGCCAGCATGCAGGTAGAGGTTCCCATTCAGGTGAAAGCGATGGGCGTAATCGAAGCTAAAATCGAAGGCGTCCTGCTGGCCGAGATCGTGGTTCCGGCTGATCTCACTTTCGAAGACGTAAGATCCCTGGATGTGAAAAAGATCGATCGACACCGGCGGCAGCTCTTCTGAGGTGGTGGTGATTGTTTGTGCGGGGCCTGCGAAAGCCGAGGTAGCAACGACGCAAAAGCAGGTAAAAAGGGAGGCGATTCTCTTCATGATGATTATCCGTTGTAAGCGATTCGTGAGCCGAGCACAACGCGGATTCGTTTTAGAGGTCGATCGTTTCGTTGGGCTGCAGCGTTCGTAGCGTGGCGGTCGCGCCACGTTCTTTCATTTCCGCCTCGAGCTGATCGGGTGTTCCCGTGAGCGGCGGGAACGAGGCAAAGTGAATCGGGATCACAAATCGCGGCTTCACCAGTTCGATCGCGTCGGCGGCCCGGCGCGGTCCCATCGTGAAATGGCCACCCATACAGACGAGCATGTAATCGACCTTGTGATAGCGAGCCACCAGCTGCATGTCGGTGAAAATGTCGGTATCGCCGGTGTGGTAAAGCGTCGGCCCATCCTTGATCGCGAGCACGATCCCGCTCGGCGTTCCGCCGTAAACCGGAGGCGTTTTGTCGTACTTCATCACCGCGGTGCCGTGCCAGGCGGGGACGAAGGTTGCGGTCGCTTCGCCGCCGAGCAGGGGTACGTCGCCGCCGAAATGTCCGACGCATTCGCTGTCGGCAAGTTCGGACGGATAGCCGAGAACCGTCCTCATCGCGGCGGCGAGGTCGAAGGTAGCGACGAGTTTAGCCTTCGTACGCTTCGCAATTTCGACGGCATCGCCGACGTGGTCGAAGTGTCCGTGGGTGACGCAGATCAAATCGGCGCGATCGATTTTCGCCAGGATCTCTTTCCCGTTTTCAAGCCGCGGATTTGTGATCCACGGATCGATAAAGATGATTTTGCCGGAAGGCGTAACGAGTTTGAAAGCGGAGTGGCCGTAATAAGTGAGCGTGGTTGCCATGCCGGACAGGAAATCGAAAGCTGCGCGCGAGCAAAGGTTTTGTTCCGCGACCCGCGATCCGCTAGCGTCGCGCCGTGTCCGATGACGCGCATAAACATTTAGCGACGAGCGATCCGCGCTTCGCGGAGTTGATCGCACGTTCACGGCGCTACGAACCTAAGAAAAAGCGCGGCTTGCGTCCGTTTGATTCGCTGGCCGAATCCATCGTTTACCAACAGCTCAGCGGGAAGGCGGCGGCAACGATCTGGCGGCGCGTCCGCGAGATATTCGGCAGCCCGAAGTTTCTCGACCCTGAAAAAGTAATCGCAACCCGGGACGAAGTTCTGCGCGGGGCCGGGCTGTCCGGAAATAAAACCATCGCGCTGAAGGATCTGGCCGCGAAAACGCTGCAAGGAATTGTGCCCGAGTCGCGGGCACTTGCGCGCATGACGGACGAAGAAATTATCGCGCGCCTGACGCAGGTTCGCGGCATTGGCCGGTGGACGGTGGAGATGATGTTGCTGTTCGATCTCGGGCGGCCCGACGTCTGGCCCGTGAACGATCTCGGGGTGCAAAAGGGACTGATGAAGACCTTCAGAAAACGCCAGCTGCCGACTCCGAAGCAGATGATGAAGCTTGGGAAAAAGTGGAAGCCGTACCGGTCCGCCGCCGCCTGGTATTTCTGGCGTGCGCTTGATCAGCCAAATCGGCACGATTAACGGTGCGGGCGGCGATTGACTTCGCGTCGGCGGCTGCCTAAAACGCGGGCATGCGAACGATTCACATCTCGCGCGCAGGCGCACAGCTTGGGACTTTTAGCGACGATGAAGTCCGCGCCGGTCTCGCTGCCGGACGATTCTTACCGGCGGATTTCGCCTGGACGGAGGGGATGACGGACTGGAAACCGCTCTCCGCATTCCCGGAATTCACGAGCGTCGCGGCAGCCCCCGGCATGATGCCGGCGCCTGACGACGCGCTGGCTTCGAGCGTTCGCTCCGGTTTGCCATGGGAAAACCGCGCCACCGGTAATTTCTTCAGCGCGTTTGCGGACACGTTGATGATGGTGCTCACCGGACCGACGCGCGCATTTAGCGTCATGCGACGCGAGGGCGGCATCGGTAACCCGCTGGCTTATGCGGTCATCGGCGGCAGCGCGGGTGCCATCGTTTCCGCGCTTTTCTCGATGGGACTGCAATCGCTCGGTCTTTTTGCGAATCAGCAGAACGCGGTAAAAATGATGGCAGGACTTGGGGTTGGCTCAGTTGTTCTCATCATCCTGATGCCGTTATTAGTGACGATCGGGACCTTCATCGGATCAGCTATTGTGCACCTTTGCCTGATGATTGTCGGTGGCGCGAACCAGTCGTTCGAAACAACATTCCGCGTGATGGCCTTTACGCATGGGTCAACTGGCGTGGTGCAAATGATCCCGCTTTGTGGCGGACTAATCGCGGGAATCTGGGGGCTGATCGTTAGCTGCATCGGCCTGGCCCGTGCGCACGATACTTCCGTGGGTAAAGCGATCTTCGCGATTTTGCTGCCGGGAATTATTTGCTGCGGGACGATCTTCATTCTGATCGTCTTCTTCGGCGTCGGCGCAGCGATGTTGCACCACAACCAGTAATTGTCGGTGCGCATTTATCGTCGACCGCTCGCACCTGGCGAGATCGATCACGAGATGGTTTGGCTATCGGTCACAATCGGCGCCGCCGTCCTGGTGTTGTTTTGGCGCAGCGCCGGGCTGCCATGGCCGCAATGCATTTTTCATCACGTCACGGGCGAACCTTGCCTGACGTGCGGCGCAACTCGCGCAGCGATCGCGCTGCTTCATGGAAATTTCCCGGCTGCCTTCGCGCTTAATCCACTGGCAACGTTCGCCATGCTCGCCGCGATCGCTTTTAACGTTTACGCGGCGATCGCGCTGGCCTGCCAGACAGGGCGGTTGCGATTTCTGATGAGTGTCCGGGCAAAATTCGTTTTGCGCATAGCAGTCGCCATCACCATGGCGGCGAACTGGCTTTATCTTGTCGAACGCGGTCTGGTTTAACGAACTCGCCGCGGTGTGCGACCGATATCGTCATCGGGTGCGCCGCGGTGTTGCGAAATGAAAGCCGTCGGATCCAACCAGCCGTCGGTGTTTTCACGATAGCCGGGCCCGATGAATGGCGTCGGAAATTTTCGCATCTCAAAATGGAGATGGGCGAAGTAACGGCCGCCGCCTGTTCCCACCGTCGCGATCCGTTCACCGCGTCGCACATCCTGGTGCGCGTGGACGAGGATGGTGTCGCAGTGCGCATAGTACGACTGAACGTATTTCCGTTCGCCGTTTTCCTCGATTGCATGCAGCACGATGACGACGTTTCCCCATCCCGGGCCACCTTCGCGCGCATATAAAACGTGACCATCGGCCACCGCGTAGATCGGATCCCCCAGATCGGAGTTTTCACCGCCAATGCCGTTGAGATCGTCACCGAGATGATTGTTCTCGGTAAACGGTTGGGCGTTGTAAGCGAATGCACCGTTCTCGCTGCCGAGCGGGAAATCGAAACGTGCGGCCGTCGGCAATGCCGCTACCTCGATTGGGCGCGGGAGCTGAAATGCCGGACCAAGTTGCCGCGATCTTTCCACATCGACCCACCAACGGAAGCCGATCGTAATCGCAGCTGCGAACAGGAAAATTCCGAGCACTAGAAACGCACTGGACTTGCCGCTCGCGGCCTTCCTCCTTACGGTCGCGGCATGCGAGTTCTCGTTACCGGCGGTGCGGGATTCATCGGCTCGCATCTGGTAGAGAAGTTACTCGGGGATAATCACGAAGTTGGGATCCTCGATGATTTTAACGATTACTACGATCCCGAAATTAAGCGTCACAACATCCGCAAGGTCGCGGGAGAAGTGCCGATTCATCGTGTCGATATCCGCGACGCCAATGCGGTGCGTGATTTGTTTCATCGCGAAAGGTTCGATGCGATCGTGCATCTCGCGGCGCGCGCGGGAGTTCGTCCATCGATCGCGCAGCCGCAGCTCTACTACGATACCAACGTCAATGGGACGCTGCACTTGTTGGAAGCAGCGCGCGCGAAAGGGATTGAGCGATTTATTTTCGGGTCAAGTTCCTCAGTTTACGGGATGTCGACGCAAATACCGTTTTCGGAGAACCAACATCTCACGCAAACGATCAGTCCCTATGCCGCCAGCAAAATTGCTGGTGAATTCCTCTGCTCGACCTACTCGCATCTCTATCAAATGCGCGCCGTCGCGCTGCGTTTCTTCACTGTTTATGGCCCGCGCCAGCGGCCAGACCTTGCCATCCACCAGTTCACTCGGCGCATTTATAGCGGCCAGCCCATCGATCAATTCGGCGACGGTTCTACGCGCCGCGATTACACTTACGTGGATGATATTATCCAAGGCGTAACGGCGGCGCTGCAGTACGACGGTGCGATGTACGATGTCTTTAATCTGGGCGAAAACCAGACCGTGGAATTGCGCGAATTGATTGCCGCGATCGAAGATTCGTTAGGAAAAAAAGCCACCATCAATCGGTTACCGGAGCAACCCGGCGACGTGCCGCTGACCTGCGCGGATATTTCGAAGGCACAGCGACTTCTTGGCTACAAGCCGACAACGAAATTGCGCGAAGGTTTGCCGAAATTTATCGAATGGTTTTTGCGAGTGCAGAAATCCGCTGCGGCGTGAACGGGGCTCTGCCTTTCGACCAGCGCGCCTGCTTCGTTGCGGGCCAGGCTAAATCCGGTACGACGCTTCTTGTTGCGCTGCTGGATGGACATCCCGAGTTGCTCGTCCTGCCGGAAGAAACGGCCTATTTCGCGACCGCGCTCACAAAGTACGCGCCGATGGGGCGCCGTGCGCAGTTCAACTACATCACGCAGCAATCGCTTTCGAACGTCCTGTTCGGTGGCGCGTGCAAATGGGGCAAGCGCGATTACTCGCATTTTCCGCGTGAGCGCTTTCTCTCGCTCTTTGCACAGAAAGCCTTCGACCCGTCATTCCCGGAAAAGGATTTGCTCGTCGCAATGGTTGAAGCGTATGCCGAGATCCTCGAGGTCAGGACGGATTCAGTAGCGCGGTGGGTGGAGAAAACGCCCGCCAACCGGAACTACATTCCCCAGATCGTCGCGCGATTTCCGCATGCCAAAGTTCTTGTTACGATGCGGGATCCGCGCGCTGCCCTGGCCGCGCAGATCGCCCTCGAAGGAACGCGGCAACTGGGAACGTTTTCCGTTTACTATGTCGTCGCGCACTGGCTGGCGACAGCCCGGCTGGCATTGCAAGCGGAGGCTGGCGAAATCCCGGCGCTCGTTATTCGCTACGAAGATCTCGTCTCCGATCCGGCTTCAGTGATGCGTCGCGTTTGCGCTCATCTCGAAATTTCCTACGCACCCAGCATTGTTCTTCATCCCACCAAGATCGGCCGGCAATGGGCCGGCAATTCCGCTGCCGAGACGCAATTCGACGCGATCAGCGCCGAGCCGGCCACGCGCTGGCAGCATGAACTTTCAGGGGATGAAATCGGCTGGGTGGAATGGCATTGCCGCGACTTGATGCCGCATTTCGGTTACGAACCTTCGCTGGCACGACGAAGCTGGTGGCGGCATTGGGCACACCCGATCCGCCGCGAACGACCATGGTTCTACGTGAAATCGCGGTATTACTCGGTCCGCGACGCTCTGAAATCACGCTTCTAATCGGCAGCTTCCGTCGCTTGCAAAGCGGTCGCTCCAGCCGATAATAAGCGAAGTCGGTAATCCGCTTCGATTATCGAGCGTCCGCAGTTTTCGACGATGCAGGTATTTACAATGCGACGGTTCGCAAATTCGCCAGTTCGTTGGTTAATCAGCGCGGTACGCCATTTCTTCGAGGCGGTTTTCACGATTTCGGGAGTGGAGTTTCCAGCGGCAGCGCCCCATGCACACGAGCTGATTCGACGTGCGCGCGCCGCGGACTGTGCATCGCGTGATGCGCTCCACCCGCAGGACCATTCGGAAAAGAATAATCAATATCATGAGATCTCAGTCATCCGGGAGACCATCGCGCGGACGTTCGCGTGGCGGCCGCTCTCGCAGCAGGGGCAATTACAATGGCGGACCGCGGAACGAAACCGCGCGGGCCGCAACACCGAAGACATTTTGGCAGCGCGTAGCTGCGTTCTTCAGTGGTGGCGAAAGTTCCACCAAGCCGGCGCCGGAAAGACAGCGCACCAACGGCTCTTCACCGCGACCGGAAGCAGGCAACCGTCCGCAGCGACGGCCTGAAAACGTCGAGGTCACATCGGGCCGTCTCTACGTCGGCAACCTCTCATTCGATGCCACGGAGAGCGACTTGTTCGAGCTCTTCAATGGCGTTGGGGTCGTGCAAACGGCGGAAGTCGTAACCTACAAACACAATCAGCGAAGCAAAGGTTTCGCGTTTGTGCAGATGCAGACGACGGAGGAAGCGCAGCGCGCAGTCAAAGAGCTGCACGACAAGGACTTCATGGCTCGCAAACTTGTCGTTAGCGGCGCGAAATCCACCGAACACGCGCGCGACTGATCAGCGGACAAATTAACTTCAAACCGGGAGATTGGCGTTGAGCTGGTCTCCCGGTTTTGCTTTCTAACCGACTAATGCGCGGCGTTTTCTTTATCGTCGGGCCGACCGCGACGGGCAAAAGCGAATTGGCGGCGGACGTCGCTCACGAGATTGGCGCGGAAATTATCAGCGCAGACGCATTTCAGGTTTATCGCGGCTTCGACCTTCTTTCGGCGAAACCTTCCGCGGTCACTCTCGCAAAAGCGCCGCATCATCTAATCGGTGAAATTGACCCGACAGAAGAGATGAACGCGGCGAAATTTGCAAGCCGGGCGCGCGAGTTAATCCATGATATCAGCGGCCGCCAAAAACCGGTGATCGTCGTGGGAGGGACGGGACTCTATGTGCGCGCAGTAACGCACGGCTTGTCGCCACTTCCGCCAGCGGATTCTTCTCTCCGCGCTGAATTTGATTCCAAAACAAAGGAAGAGCTGGTCGCGCAACTCACGCTGCTGGATCCGGTGACGGTGACGACGATTGATTTGAGAAATCGGCGACGGCTCATCCGCGCGATCGAAATTTGTATTGCCAGCGGAGCGCCCGTCTCCTCGCAACGGGTGAACACCGAGCCCCTGGAGCAGCCGATCGGCGTGCTTATTTATCGCGAACGGGAAGAGCTTCTCGCGCGAATCGATCAACGGGTGGTCCGAATGCTCGACGAGGGCGCGGTTGATGAAGTGCGACAGGCGGGTCCGATGAGCGCGACATCTTCGCAGATGATCGGGTTCAACGAGATTCGGCGATTGCATGCCGGCGAAATCTCCCGACTCGAATGCCTTGAAAAAATACAGCGGGCGACCCGCCAATACGCGAAACGGCAATTGACCTGGTTCCGCCGGCAAACTAATTTCGAATCGCTGAACCTTTCTCAAATCAGCGTCGCCGAAGCGATTGAATGGACTACGCAAAAAGCGCGTCTCTCCATCGTGCATGATTGAGATTCAGCCGCCGAAAAGTCAGGAACGCGCTCTGCTCATCGGGCTCGAGCAGAAAGGAATTTCGAAGTGGGATTTGCGCGATTCGATGGACGAATTGCGCGAGCTGGCTACTTCCGCCGGCGCACAGGTGGTCAATACTGTGACGCAGAAATTACATCGGCCGACGGCGCCGTTTTATATCGGCAAAGGCAAAGCGCACGAGATCAGGGAGACATTCCAGGATCAGCGGGTCACCTCCGTCATCTTCGATAACGAATTGTCACCGGCGCAGGGCCGCAATCTCGAGACACTCTTTTCGCGCAAGGTGCTCGACCGCACACAGCTCATTCTCGATATTTTCGCGCAACGTGCGCGCAGCCGGGAGGGCCGCCTGCAAATCGAGCTCGCGCAGTTGCAATATTTGTTGCCGCGCCTGACGCGCATGTGGACGCACCTCTCGCGGCAAACCGGCGGCATCGGCACACGTGGCCCAGGCGAGACGCAGCTCGAAGTCGATCGTCGTCGCGTGCAGGAACGAATCGCGAAAATCGAGCGCGAGCTCACTGCGGTGCGCAAGACGCGGGGCGTGCAACGCGAAGGGCGCCGGCGTCATCAATGGCCTGTCGCCGCAGTCGTCGGCTATACCAACGCGGGCAAGTCGACGTTGTTGAACCTGCTCACCGGCGCAGGGGTTGTCGCCGCAGACCGGCTTTTTGCGACGCTCGATCCGACCACGCGCAGTCTTACCCTGCCCAACAAACAGCGCATGCTGTTGACCGATACCGTCGGATTCCTGCGCAAACTGCCCCACACGCTGATCGAATCTTTCAAGGCCACGCTCGAAGAAGTGAGCGAGGCCGATCTTCTCGTTCACGTCGTCGATTTGAGTCACCAGAGAGTCGACGAGCAGATCGAGGCGGTCGATACCGTCACGAAAGAGCTGTGTGCGTACGGCAAACAAACTTTGATGGTCTTCAACAAGATCGACGCGCTGCGGAACCCGGAGCTCGCGCACGTTTATTGCGCGCGGTTTCCACATAGCGTGGCCATCTCTGCCCGCACGGGCGCGGGTCTCGAAGAATTAATCCTGACCTTGCAGACTGCGCTGGGCGCGTGGCGATTACGTTCGCGCTTCCGGGTGCCGTTGTCGGAGTCGAACCTGATCGCGGAAATCCATCGCATTGGCCACGTCCTGGAATTGAAATACGAAGACGAGGATGCGGTGATCGTCGCGCACGTGCCGCCGCAGCTGGAAGTAAGGCTGGCTGCATTCGCGGCGTAACGCGGTTCGCGTTGCGCACACTGCGGAACGAGGGGATTTTGCATCGTGCTGCGCTGGCTTCGTAAATTGAACACCCGGCTCGGGCTCGATTCCCGCCCGCGACTCCGAAAATTTTTGGTCGGGTTCGTCGGCATCAGCGTGCTCCTGGTCGGGATTCTGATGGTGGTGCTGCCCGGACCGGCGGTGATCATTATCCCGATTGGCTTCGCGATTCTGGCGACGGAATTTGCATGGGCGGGCCGAGTCTGGAGGCGCGGAAAACTGGTGGTCGAGCGCGTGCGCGAAAGCGCTCCGGTAAAGAAAGTGGCGCGTACCTTCAGCCGGCGGCGATGACGGCGCGCGAACGTGCAGCGGAACTGGTGGAGGTGCTGCCCGAAGTCTATCCGGGCGCGCATTGCGAGCTGCAATTCAAGAATCCGCTTCAGCTATTGATCGCGACGATCCTTTCGGCGCAGTGCACCGACAAGCGTGTGAACATGGTGACGCCGGCTTTGTTTGCGAAATACCGGACGGCCAAAGATTATGCAGCCGCGTCGCCGGCGACGTTTGAGGAGGAAATTAAGACGACGGGTTTCTTCAGGAATAAAACGAAAAGCGTCCTCGGCGCCGCGCGCGTCATCGCAGCGGAGCATGGCGGTAAAGTCCCGGATACCATGGAAGAATTACACGCTCTTCCCGGGGTGGGGCGTAAAACCGCCAATGTGGTTTTGGGAAATGCGTTTAATAAATCCGAGGGCGTGGTGGTTGACACTCACGTTGCGCGACTCTCCCAACGGCTGCGCTTAACGAAACAAACCGACCCGGAAAAGATCGAAGCGGACCTTATGAAAATCGTCCCGCGCCAGCATTGGACGATGTGGAGTCACTGGCTGATCTGGCACGGACGCCGTCGTTGTTTCGCACGCAAGCCGGATTGCTCGGCCTGTGAAGTTTTCCAGCTCTGCCCGAGCGGGAAAAAGTTTCTCAAAACAGCTGTCGCGCGCAACCCAGCTTCGGACCTGCCGTCCTAGCGAGCCTGATCGCGGTGCTGGAGTTCCTTGTCGACGCGATCGGTATTTTTCTCCGCGCTCTCGCGGACTTTCGTAAATTGGCTTTCAATTTTTTCGAGTTCGTTGTCGGAGAGCTTTTCCAGATCGACGAGGTGATCGCGAGCACCGTGAAGTGCGCGGATGAGTTCATCAAGCTTCAGGTGCACGGCTTTGGCGTCGCGGTTCTGGGTGTTCTGGATCAAGAACACCATCAGAAATGTGACGATCGTCGTGCCGGTATTAATGATCAGCTGCCACGTGTCGGAGTAATGGAATAAATGACCGGTGCCAGCCCAGATCAGGATAATCGCAATGGCGATGATGAAGGCCCAGGGCGATCCGAGTATTCGCGACGAGGACCGTGCGAAGACGGCGAACGCGTCTTTCGCTCGGCAATAGAAATCGCGATCAGCGGGTGCGGAAGCTGTTTTGGAGTCCGGGATATGGCGGAGTGCTCCCTCATCAATCGCAGTAACTGGGGAAAATGCGTGCCGATGTCTGTGATCGCTCTCCCTTAGCGTTGATTTTGGCCTCGATTCGGTAACAATAGGAAGCCGTTCCCCATGCAGCACGTCACCGCATTTTCCAGAGTCGAGGCAGTGCCGTCGGTACCGGCCGCAGTCGCGCGCCCCAATCTCTGGATTCTCAGTAGCTGGCGGGATTTAATCCTTTACGTCGGGACGCCCCTGCTACTGGTCCCCGCATTTGCGATGGCGCAGGCACGCTGGAGCGTCCAGGAAATTTACCTCTTCGTAGCCGCCTTCGGCGCCATGGGGCACCACTTGCCGGGAATGATTCGAGCGTACGGCGACCGGGCGCTCTTCGATCGATTCCGCTGGAGATTCATCGTCGCGCCGCTCTTCCTCGTTGGCACCTGCGTTCTCTTTTACGCTTACGATCTAAAGGGCATTATTCTCGTCGTCTTCTTCTGGGGGGTGTGGCACGGAATGATGCAGACTTACGGGTTTTGCCGAATCTACGATGCGAAGACCCGATCATTCGCCGCTATCAATCGGCGGCTCGATTTCCTGACCTGCGCTGTCTGGTTTGCCACTGCGGTATTTCTATCTTCGCCGCGAATGACAGACACCTTGAGTGCTTACTATTCGACTGGCGCGCCCATGATTCCGCCGTGGATTATCCACGCGTTGCAGCGTGGACTGCTGGCAGTAGCAATTGGTGTCGGCGTCCTGTTCTTCGCAAACTTCTTCTGGATGTGGAGTCGCGGGCAACGCCCAAATCCAGTGAAGCTGGCGCTGGTTGTCTCGAGCGTTGCGTTTTGGTTTTACTGTAACAACGGCGTTACCAACATCATCGCGGGCATCGCCCTGTTCGAGGTCTTCCACGACGTGCAGTACCTTTCTCTCGTATGGATCTACAATAGGAACCGGGTAGAGAAGGACAGCTCCATCGGTGGGTTTATGCGTTTCATATTTAGGCGAAGTGGCTCCCTGATTGGTCTCTATATCGGCCTCATTTTTGCCTACGGTTCGCTCGCCTTTTTTAACTCGCACCTGCAGGTCCAGAACATTAGCAGGATACTTACAGGTGTGGTAACTGCCTCCGCTCTACTCCATTTTTACTACGACGGATTCATTTGGAAGATGCGCGAAAGCTCGACCCGGCAATCGCTCGGTCTGGCCGGCGGGGGTTCGGACATCACGCCCGGAAATTTCGGATGGATGCTTCATGGTATGAAATGGGTGGCTGCATTTGTCATCCCACTGGGAGCATTCTGGTGGTGGCAATCTCACGGCGCGCCCCCAGATGAACAGCGCGCGGCGTGGATCGTGGCCGACCTGCCGAACGGCGCGCGCCAGCATTTCAAATATGCCGAGGCTTTACGCACGGCCGGGAAGTTGGACCAGGCGGTCGAGGAATACGGCATTGTCTTAAAATCGGAGCCGCGTGACGAACAATCGCTAATTTCGCTGGGGGAAATCTATACTTCCCAGTCCAAGTTCGATGCTGCGGCCGAGTCACTGGCAGCTGCCCTTCAGATCAAGAAAGATGATGGCGAGACTCATTACGATTACGGCTATGTGCTGCAACGGCTCGGTCGCAACGATGAAGCCGAGGAGCATTTCCGACTTGCGGCCCAGCTATCTCCCAAGTTTCCGTTAGGTCGGCTCAGCTACGGCAAACAGTTGGCGGCGAGTGGTCGGCTGGACGAGGCAATCAAGAATTTTCAGGCTGCGGTTGATGCTAAACCAGAGTTCGGCATTGCTCGCATCGAGCTGGCCAAGGCCCTCTTTGCCACGGGCGATGTCGATCATGCAAAGTCGAATCTAGTCGAAGCCCAGCGCGTTGATCCCAACGAAGCTGGAGCGTTCTATCTGCTTGGAACGATCTACTTGAAGCAGGGAGCGCTTCCTCAGGCTGTCACCCAATTGCAAGAAGCTTTACGACTCCAACCGGATTTTCCCGACGCCGAACAAAATCTACGGATCGCCCAAAGCGAAGCGGGTCGGTCAGTAACGACGCCGGGAAACTAGGCTTGGTCACCAAGTCAGTTTACCTCGATCTCGATCGGGCCTGGGAACCGGCTCCAGCTGGTCTCCCCACGATCGATGCGGCTGAGTGGGGCCCCCATCTGCGCTTCTCCGCGCCTCCACGGTTAGTGGAACGGTTCTACGCGGAGGTCGCACCGCAGCTGCCGCCGTTTATCGTCTATGGCTCGGGTGATTTTCACCATCTCTCAGCGTTGTGGTTACGCCGGGCAAGTGCCGCTGTGGTTCTGGTCTCATTCGACAATCATCCCGACTGGGATATTCGACCACCAAAGTGGGGCTGTGGAAGCTGGATCAATCGAGCCTTGGACCTGCCGCAGATCGAAAAAGCAAGCGTCTGGGGTTGCGGGAACTTTGAGTGCTGGTGGCCCGGACAACTCTGGGGTAATCGGCGGGCAGAACGTGCTGGTAGATTGGAAGTTCACCCATGGGCCGACGGACGAAGTGAGCAGGATCAACAACGTCGCGGAGCAATCACGCAGCGTAACTGGCGTGATAGATTCGCGGAATTCGTAACCGAGATATCGGGCAGAAAGATTTACGTCACGATCGACATGGATTGTCTGGATCACGCGCATGCGGTGACGAACTGGGAGAATGGAAGGTTTGATAACAATGATCTCAGCTGGGCGGTGCAGAGGTTGCGTGAGTCATGCGCGGTGGTGGCTGGCGATATTTGCGGGGCTTATTCCAAACCGAAATATTCCCGGTGGAAGCAGCAGTTCGCTTCGAACATGGATCACCCCAAGGTGTCTTTAGACGACACTGATAGCGGGATAGCGATCAACACTGCGTCAGTCGAAGCCCTGCTGCCGATCTTAGCTGGCTGACACCAGAATAATTCCTGCAGTAATCAGGAGAGCGCCAAGAATAAGCTGCGTCGAAAGTCGCTCGCGCAAAAACACGGCGGCAGCGATAATAACAACGATGATGCTGGAAGACTGGAACGGAAAAAAGTAACTAAGCTCGAAGTGCTGCAAGAGAGCAAGGGTTAGGAAAAATGAAACTGTCATTCCAACAATGCCACCAGCGAAAAGTGACATGACCTTTACTTTGGAAACCACCTCCTGCTTCGCTGTCGTCATGGCATGCTTCAGCAGGACCTGACCCACGACAAAGCCAGTTACTTCAATGATCAGGACGAGGGCAGCGATTCCTTTCACAGCTTCTCCTCCAAGCTGGACACAGGTTTGGCAACAATTACCAGGCCAGCGAGAACAACTGCAATACCGCACCAGCGGCGCAGTGAAATGGCTTCTGCCAGAAAAAGCCAGCTACCCACTGGAACCAAGGCGTGCACCACATTCGAGATGGGGAACGCGATTGAGAGGGGAATATGCTTTAATACATAGAGCCAACTAATGAAGCTTAGTATCGTGCATAGAATACCAAGCCAGACCCACCCTGACATTAACCCACTAACGCCGAGCCACTCGGTCGGCGCACCAACGGCGGTGGCGGTATGGGTTGCGCCTACTTTAATGAAGATCTCTGCGGCAGTAACAAGCAAAGCCTCCAGTCCCAGCTGAACCCATGGATTTAGAAACCCGCGCTTCATGATTTGTAGTACTCTCGCAACGCCGGGTCCGACTTCGCTGGGGCAAAGTGTGGTGCTAGACGTTTCAGAAAAAAGTTAACGAAGTCGGAGCGATGGCGCACGTAGGCATCGACGCGAACGAGATCCATCCCGAGGCGGAGTTTCGGTTCGTAGGTGAAGGGTGCACTATAATAGCGAGTCAAGCCATGGGCGAGCGCCCAGACGATAATGTCTCGGAAGGTTACGTAATAAAGATTGAGGTCATGTGCCACGCTGTAGTCCAGGCCAATATCATTGTCGTAAATAGCGTTTCCGAAAATTGTGCAAAAGCTGAACGCAACGGCGCGGCGTTCCTGCCGCCAGACAAAATAGCGAAAGCGTCCCGGCATGCGGAGCCCGGCCTCGAGGAAGTAGCTTCGAGTGAAGACTTCGAACGTGACCGCGCTTTTGTTCGCAACATTGAGATAGAGCGGGTAAATATCGTCGATAATGCCCGACGAATCATCCAACACTTCAAGCTGAAGGGAAGGTTGAACGGAATCGGCGTGTCTTAGCTTGCGCCGAATATTTTTCCGGGTCGCTTTGCTTACCTTTGAATCCAGATAGTCGTCGAATGAGGCGACCGTGAGTGGGAGTTCGAGCGCGGGAAAGCTATCCAGCCTCGCATAGCCGTCTGACATGAGGCAATGAAGGTCCGTCCGTTGCGTCGCTGAAAAATCTTTCAGTGTAATCAGGGAGATGCGTTCATGGCTGGCCACTTTACGCAGTGCGTCAGCTAGCATAAGCACAGCGTCGGCCAGACGGCCGTCAATGACCCCCAGGGCGCCGTCGCCGACGAGGCAGCCGGCCATTAGCATCTTACTTCGCAGAAAACGCGGCCGGAGTGATCGTATTCGACCTAGCAGTGATTGGATACCTCGCGGAGCGGACGCCGCCAGATCCTGATCAGTGATGATCAATGGCTGGAGAGCGATAGGTGCGCGATCGACTCCGCAGAGAAGGAGATAACGAAAAGTAAAATGTTCGCCGAGGGTGTCCTCAATTAATCGATAGTAGGCGAAGTCTTTGAGGGATGCGCCAAAGGCTCGCTCCCAGAGGTCGGGCAGAATGTCAGTGGTGCGAGCGAAAACATGGGCGGTGCCATGAGCGAGTGTGAATGAAACGATGGGCTGCTTATCAGTAGAGCCCGGTGGAACTATGGCAGCTTCCGACATGGCTGAACTTAAAGCTCGTGGGCGTTTGGAAATCGTTGGAGCACGGGATCGTGTCGCGTTGGCTCGAAGAGCTTGAGCGCGACGCGGAAAGGTGAATTAAGCAGCTTGGCGGTATGCATCACGTAGAGGTCTAACGGGCGCAGATCGCAACCTAGATGAAGTTTCGGATCATAGTTGAGTGGGCTGCTGATGTATGACTGGATACCTTGCTCGAGCGCCCAGGTGATTATGTCGCGAACGGTATAAAAGTAGAGATGAAGAGCGAGCGCCACGCTGTAGTCCATGCCGAGATATTCATCATAGAGTGTGTCACCGCAAACCATACAAACACTGAATGCGACAACTTTGTCTTGCTGGCGCCAAATGAAGAAGCGTGCTCGATCGGGCAGCCGCTTTCCCAAGCTAACTAGATACTCTTTAGTCAGTCGCTCAAACTTCATGGTGGAGCGCTCGTGAACCTGCAGGTAGAGAGGATAGACTTCGTCGACGTTAGGAGAAATATCGGCGGTGACCTCCAGTTCTATCTTAGTGGCTTCCTCTGTCTTCCGGAATTTTCGGCGCAACCCTTTGCGAGTAACGCGACCGAGAGTGGCGAGATAGTCATCGAAGCTCTTATATCCCAGCCGTAGATGAGTCATTGGCATGCTGGGGATGCGCGCGTAGCCAACACGTGAAAAGGAGCTGAGAACCGCGCGATATTCCAGGGGGAAGTCCTTCATGACGATGAGCGAAGCACTTAACCGCTTCGCCACTGACTTCAGGCACTCCCTGAGCGCATTAGTGGTCCACTCTGCGTCGTTGTTGCGCAGAATCCCGAGGTGACCTTCGCCGGACACGCATCCGACCATGAGGATACGCATGGTGAGGAAGCGCGGGAATCGATAGCGAATTGAGGTTGTGAAACTTTTGAGCATGCCGCGCGTTCCTTCGTCAAGTTTCTGCCGGACGATGAACATGGGCTGGATCGCTCGAACCACACCGGTGTTGTCTTCGAGCTGGAGATAAAAATGTTCAAACCCTTCGATCGTGTCGTCGATGATCTCGTAGAATCGGTGGTCCTTGCAGCGACCCTGAAACACGCGATGCCAGAGTTCACAGTTCGGCAAATCTTTCCGCCGAAGAAGTCGCGCCTGGCCGGTCGAGAAGATGATCGGACTCGCAGCGTCCATTCGTTCAGACATCGCCCGCGCGAACGCTGGGCGCTTCGTTTCCTGAAGCAGTGGCGCGCTCCCGCTGAATCTTTAGAACTCCGCTCCGGATATGAAGATCGCGCTGCGGATTTGGAATCTCGATGCCGGCTTCGCGGAGGTGAAGTTCGATCAGGAAATTCAGATCACTCTTAAAGCGCCGCGGTTTATGACTCATCTCGGCGCTCCAGACCACAAGCTCGAAATCGATGGAGCTGTCGCCGAACTTATCGAGGAACGCGTTGGGCGCGGGTTCGTGGAGCGCCGCGGTATGCTCGCCCGCGGCTGCGATGAAAGCGTTGCGAACTTTCTCAACGTCACTGCCATACGCGACACCAATCGGAATGCGAAAGCGCACTCGCGGGTCGCCGTAAGTCCAGTTGGTGACGGGGGAGTCGATAAATTTCGTGTTGGGCACGATCATCGAAATGTTGTCGTTCGTGAGAATCACGGTGCTGCGGGCGCGGATTTGTTGCACCTGACCGGCGCGCCGGCGACTTCAACGCGGTCCCCGATGGTGATGGGGCGTTCGGCGAGGATGACGAGTCCGCTGATGAAATTACTCGCCATATTCTGCAAGCCGACGCCGACCGCACCGGCAAAAACGGTCAGGGCCGCGAGATGAATTCCAGTGTTCTCAAGAACGATGAGGACGCCGACTACGAGCACGCCGTTGGCCACGATCTGGGAGATGGCGTATTGCGGAGACCGATCCAGGCCGCTGTGAACGAGAAAGCGATTGAAGAGAAAACGCTTCGTGCGGGAAGAGATCCAAAACACCGCGATCAGCAGTCCGATCAGCAGAAAAATCTGCAGCAGGCTCAACGGCATTCCCGGCAGAGCGGAAGTCCATGAGAGCGGGATACCGGCGGCATTTATCGCTGACACAGTGAAAAAAACGAGCGCGGCACCGCTCAGGATCGTCGTGACAATGGCCACGAGATTTTTATCCATCCGGAACCTGCTCAGGACTCGACGAACGACTGCGCTCTGGAGAATTCGGGCGAGTAAGAGGCCGAACACGAGGAGTGCTGCAAACGCGCAAAGGCCGGCCAGCGAGACGTAATTCCGGCCGACCCAAAACAAGGGGCTATAGAAATACGGCAGGTTCATCGGCTCAAAGTGTTCCGCCCAGCGAGAGGCGGCAATGCATAAAAAAACGCGGCCGAGGCCGCGTTTTTCTCAAAGCTATGGAATCGCGCGTTAAGACTGAGTCTTCGCGCGTTCCTCGATGTATTTCACGACGTCGCCGACAGTCTGCAGTTTCTCTGCATCTTCGTCCGGCACTTCGACGGAAAACTCCTCTTCAAAGGCCATCACTAACTCGACGATGTCGAGTGAATCGGCCCCGAGGTCTTCGATGAACGAAGCCTGCGGTGTCACTTGCTCCGGATTTACGCCGAGCTGTTCGACGATGATGTCCTTTACCTTCTCTTCAATTGGTTTGTCTGACATAAAAACTGTTTGGTTAGTCGCGCACGGTCGCCCCGGCCGTGACACGTTCGCAAGTAAATTAAATCGGAAGGTTGTCAATTTAATTCCGGGCGCAAAAAGACTGGTTCGACGTCGCACCGGTTTACATCGCGAGTCCTTGCGAGTACTGAGACGGAGTGAGCGAGCCCGAGAATATTGCCATCGACGTGATCGATCTGAAGTTTCTGCCCGACTGGGTGAAAGAGGGCGGGGATGCTCCCGATTATTCCAGTTTCGAAGGCGAGGATGAATCGGGCGCTGGTCGCAGGGATCGCCCGCAGCGGGATCGCGGACCGCGCCGGGATGATCGCCGGCGAAAAGATCCGCGCCAGGCCGAGAAGCGGGGCCCGGGCCGTGAGGGAAGAAGCGGAGCGGGGGAGCGACGGCCGCCGCAGCGTGATGCTCGACCGCCAACGCGGGAGCACGAACAGCCATTGCCCGATGTCGGTATCCGGTTTCTCCCGAATCAACCGGTGTTTGAAAGCGTGGTCACGCAGATCAAGTCCGGCTCGATCGCTTATTCTGTGTTTTCGCTCGCGCGATTGTTTCTGGAAAAACCGGAACGCTATAGCGTTCGCGTGACTTCTTCGGAAGCGACGAAGCTGCTTCGCCTCGGAGAAAAGGGTGCGATTGCAACGAACCGTGCCCTTCTTGAGGGGATGGCGTTCCGTTCCATGCAGGCGGAGTTTTACAATGTGGAGACGAGTGAATCGGAACCGATCAAAGGGAACTTTACCAATGTTGCGCGCGATCGCGTCAGCGGCGATTTGCTTGGTCCAACGAATCATCACGGCTATCAACCAGCGCTTCGATCGCTCTACGAGCAGCGCTACAGCCGGAGGATGTCGTTCGGCGAGTACCAGCGGCAGATTCAAATTGTGAACGATCCAGCGGTTGTCGAGCAATGGAAGGAGCAGGCTCGCAGTGTCACCACCTACACGGCGAAAAACGGGGATGCACCGGCAACTTTCGCATCCGCTTCAGACGCGGAGAAAGATTTCCGCCAGCATCATCTGCCAGCATTAATCGCCGAGGTACCCGAGGCGGTGATTGATGGCGTCTCGAGCAGAAGTCTGCAGGATCGTCCGCTGGCTCGCGCGATCGAAAATGCGTGGTCGGTCGAGACGCGTTCACCCTCGAACATGATGCAGGAATTAGCGGGTCAGCTGCGCGGCGGCGGCCTTACCATTTTCCGGCACAAACGCGGGATGCTTTTCGTTTCGCCAATCCGGCCACGACCGCTGGAATCGGCCTCCACCGTAACAAATTCATTGCGGGGAATTCTTGACTCCGCCGCCGCCAATCCTGGAATCACGCGCAAGGCGCTGGCGGATAAATTGATCCCGGCCTCAGAAGTCGCCGAGCAAAACGAGCGGGCGAAGATGAGTCTCGCGGCCGACCTACGCTGGCTTATCGGCGAAGGTCACGTCATTGAGTTCAATAACGGCACGCTGGATCTGCCCCGGGTAAAAGCCGCTCCGACTTCACAAAATAGCCCCGGTGTAGCGCCGAAGAGCGAAGAGCCGCCAGCGGCTCCGATTAGCACTGAGCCCAGTCCTGAGCTTGCGGCGAAGGAAATCGAGCCAGCGCCAGAAGTCGCGACAGAAGCGGTGGAACCGGCAGCGACCAAGCCGGCCGATCAATCACCCACGACCTTGAGCGCGGGCGAAGGCGTCACACCTTCGTAGCGCACAATTCCGTTCTTCTCGTCGAGCACGAGAATCTGCGGACGCTGTGTCGCGGCTTCCTCCGGGGTGTAATTCCCAAAATTCATGATCGTGATCCGATCGCCAATTTTCCCCAGATGCGCCGTGGCGCCGTTAAGTTCGATCGCGCCGCGATGGGGTGCGCCGTAGATCACATACGTCTCGAAGCGCTCGCCGTTATTGAGATTGCCGACGAGAATTTTCTCGTACTCGCGCAGGCTCACCAATTCCGCGAGATCGGATGAAATCGTGAGGCTGCCTTCGTAGTGCAGGCTGGCGCCGGTGACGGTGGCGCGATGCAACTTGGATTTAAGAAGCGTAACGTGCATCACCGCAACGCCGGAGGGCAGATCTAGGCGGCGATGATGCCGGCTTTTTTCAACGCGCTATAGGCGCCGTTTTTATTGATTGTCTTAAGCCCGCGCGCGGTGATCCGGACGCGGATATATTTCTTAAGCTCAGGCACCCAGATGCGATGCTGATGCAAATTGGGCGAGAACGTACGGGGCACATTCTTCGTCACGTGCCGCCCGACGCCGCCCTTTTTCTTGGCCATACCACGGCGATGAATAATGCTGCCGCGAGTGACCTTTGATCCTGTGATGCTACAAACTCTGCTCATAAATCTGCCTTAAAAAAGCCGCGTAAACTGGTGTGCAGAGGGCGATTGGTCAAGCGATTTGACCTGCGAACCTTTTCGTAGTTGAACGGGCATCCAATCGCACGGTCAAACGTATCTCCCGTTATCTCATGAGCCGCTCCAATCACAAACTTCGCATCGGCATCATCGGCGCCGGCGACATCGTCCGTAAACGTCATCTCCCAGCGTTGTTGCGCGATGGTGACGTGGAAATATCCGCACTCTCCAATTCCAGTTACGCGAGTGCGGAAAAGTTTTGCGCGGAGAACGTGCCCGGCGCCTTGCCTATGCAAAATTGGGCCGACCTGCTCGCGCTGCCCGATCTCGACATTATCTGGATTGGCACTCCGCCTTACATGCATTCCGCGGTCACGGTGTCGGCGCTGGAAGCGGGCAAACATGTTTTTTGCCAGGCTCGCATGTCGAGCGACCTGGCCGAAGCGGAGGAAATGCTCGCGACTTCCCGTCGATTCCCCGAGCTGGTGACGATGCTCTGTCCGCCGCCGTACGGGATGCGCGGCGATCTTGTCGTGAAGAGAATGCTCGCGGACGAAGTGATCGGTCGTCCGCATCACGTGCGGCTGCAGAGTTTTCACGGCAATTATCTTGATCCAGCGCTGCCGCCGCATTGGCGGCAACGCATCGAGATCAGCGGTCTGAATGTCATGACTCTCGGCATTTACGTGGAAGTGATACAGCGCTGGCTCGGCGATATCACGGGGGTCTCGGCACACGGGAAAGTCGTGATCCCCGTTCGTGATGGTTACGAAGTGATCGTACCCGATATTTTGAATGTCCTCTGCACCTTCGGGAATGGTGCGGAAGGAGTGTTAGAATTTAGCGGCGTTCATCCTGGAACGGCCGGTGATCGGCTCGAAATCCACGGCGATGCCGGGAAACTTACTTACGATTTCACCGCGGATACGATTGCGATCGAAACGCCGGACGGGGATTCACGCATTGTTGAGGTGCCTCGGGAATTGGAACGGGAATGGACTGTCGAAGACGATTTTTTATCGGCGGTGCGATCGCGCGGCCGCATGCGTCCGCGGCCGGATTTCGATGAAGGCGTGCGGTATATGCGCGTGGTGCAGGCAGTAGCCGATTCGCGCGCGGGGCAAGAGTTCGTGCCGGTCAGGTTTTAGCGCCGCGCACCGCGTTTGTTGGACGGACTTTGTTGCCGTCGTCCGTTTCGTCGACAGATTGGGGATTCCCTTTCTCATGACGAAATCACTGGCCCATCAGCTTGCCGAGTATGCGTGCGCACTGCGCTTCGAAGATCTTTCCCGGAACGTCGTCCATGAGGTAAAGCGTCGCCTCATCGATTCATTAGGGTGCGCGCTCGGCGCGTGGAACGAAGAGCCGTGCACGATTGCGCGGACGGTGGTTTCGGATTTTTCGGCGAAAAACGGCGCGACGGTCATCGGCACGTCGCACAAGGCGCCGCCGGATTGGGCCGCGTTCGCGAATGGCTGCTGTATTCGCTATTTCGATTACAACGACACCTATCTGTCGAAAGAACCGGCACATCCGAGCGACAATTTTGCCGCGGTGCTCGCGACGGCCGAGAGCGTCAGCGCAACGGGCAAAGAGATCATTCTGGCGACGGCGATCGCCTATGAAGTGCAGTGCCGTTTCTGCGATGCGGCGAGTATTCGCGCGCGTGGCTGGGACCATCCGACTTATGGCGCGTTTTCGACAGCGCTGGCGTGCGCGAAGTTGATGAAACTCGATCCGGAGCGGACACGCCACGCGATTAATATCGCCGGGGTTCATTGCGCGGCGTTTCGGCAGGCGCGTGTGGGCGAGCTTTCGCATTGGAAAGGCGTGGCCTTTGCAAATGCAGCTCGGCTGGGAGTTTATGCAGCGCTGCTCGCGCGCGCCGGGATGACGGGGCCTGCGCCAATCTTCGAAGGCGCGATGGGATTCGAGAAGGAACTCGGGGTTTCGTTGGGCAACGTCGGCGAAATCTTCGATAAGACGAAGGAGGCGGTCGCAGGCGAAGGTCCCGCTTCGATGATTCTCAAGACGAGCATTAAGTATTGGCCAGCCGAGTATCACAGCCAAAGCGCAATCGAAGCTGCGCTCTTTTTGCGAACTCAGATTCCCGATCTCTCGCAGGTGGAATCCATGGTGATCGAAAGTCACGATGCCTCGGTGGATATCATCGGCAGTGAGCCGGAAAAATGGAAACCGCAGCAGCGTGAAACCGCCGACCACAGCCTGCCCTACATCACGGCGGTGGCGCTGATCGATGGCGAAGTCACCGACAAGCAATTCGCGCCGGAGCGCTTCACCGAACCGGGTATTGTCGACTTCCTGCAAAAGGTAAAAGTGGAGCGGAATGACGAGCTCAGCGCGTTGTACGCCGAGGCGGTGGCGAACATCGTGCACATCACTTTGAAAGACGGACGCACGTTGACGAAGCGAGTCGATTATCCGCTCGGAAACGCCAAGAACCGGCTGAAGGACGCCGAAGTGGAAGCGAAATTTTTTAGTCTCGCCGCGCCGAAGATCACAAAAAAGGGCGCCGATGGAGTGGTTGAGCAATGCTGGAAGCTCGACGGGGCGGCGAGCGTTTCGAGTCTGATGGAGTCGCTTGCGATTAAAGCGTGAGACGGCCATTCCACAGAGTTTCGTCCACAGATTTACACAGATTTTAGAAGGCAGTCCTAATCTGTGTTAATCTGCGAAATCTGTGGATAAGTCCTTTCTGAAATGACCGTTAGTGCCCGTTTACGCGAGCTTATCGCGAAAGGCTGCGTGGCGATGCCAGGCGTCCCGAATGCGGCGTTCGCGCGTCAGGTTGAGCGTGCCGGGTTCGATGCGGTTTATGTGAGCGGCGCAGGATTGTCGAACATGACAGCAGGCGTGCCCGATGTGGGACTATTGACGCTGACCGAGGTTGTTCGTCTCGCCGGTTACGTAGCGCAGTCGGTGAAAATTCCGGCGATCGTCGATGCGGATACCGGGTTCGGCGGTGCGGATAACGCGGCGCGAACGGTTCGCGAACTCGAGGCGGGAGGACTTGCGGGTTGCCATATCGAAGATCAGGAATTTCCAAAGCGCTGCGGCCATCTGGCTGGTAAATCGCTTATTCCCATCGAGGAGATGGAGGAGAAGCTGCACGCCGCCGCCGCGGCGAAACGCGATCGCGATTTCCTGCTGATCGCACGCACCGACGCGCGTTCCGTCGAGAATTTCGGAAGCGCAGTTACGCGTGCTCAGCGTTACGTTGCGGCAGGCGCGGATGCGATTTTTCCTGAAGCACTGCAAACCGCTGAGGAGTTCCGCGATTTCGCGAAGGAAGTAAAAGTGCCGCTCCTGGCAAACATGACGGAGTTTGGGAAGAGCCCGTTGCTCCCTCTGAAGCAGCTCGAAGACTTCGGGTATAAAATGGTGATTTATCCGCAGAGCGCTTTGCGAATCGCATTGCAAGCGACCGACGAATTTTTCCGCGCCTTGAAGGAATCTGGCAGCCAACGCGATTGGCTCGATAAGATGCAGACGCGCAAGGAGCTGTACGAGCTTTTGGATTACGATCCAACGAAGTAGCCGTTGTCAGGAAGCCGCATCTTGTCATGTTGAGCGGAGTCGAAACATCCCGTGGCGCTTGCGTCGCGTATCGCGTCGGGGTTCCTCGACTTCGCTCGGGATGACCAAGAAGGAGAATCAATGAGCACAACAGAAACAAAACCAGCGTATAGCCCGGGACTCGCAGGGGTCGTCGCGGGTGAAACATCAATCTGCTGGGTCGACCCAAATGCCGGCTTGATGTATCGCGGCTACGACATTCACAAAATGGCGGAGGAAGCCAATTTTGAAGAGGTCGCCTATCTACTGCTCAAAGGTGAACTGCCGAACGCGCAGCAACTCATGGATTTCGGCAAGGAAATCGCCGCGAATCGTGAATTGCCCGCGCCTGTGCTCGAAATGCTGCGGCTTCTGCCTGGGAAAATGCATCCGATGGATGTGCTGCGCACGGGCGTATCGATGCTCGCGGCCTTCGATCCTGACCTGAATGATCAATCGCACGACGCGAACATCCGCAAGGCGATCCGGTTAATCGCGCGGGTCGCGACGTTGATCACTGATGGCTGGCGTATTTCGCAGGGGAAAGATCCGCTCGCCGATAACAACGACCTCACTCATGCAGGTAATTTCCTCTACAAGCTCACTGGTAAAAATCCTGAGACCTGGCAGGTGCGGATGCTCGATACCATCTTCATCCTCTACGCGGATCACGAGTTCAATGCGTCGACCTTCGCTGCCCGCGTTACGGCATCGACGCTGGCGGACATGTATGCGGCCTGCACGTCGGCTTGCGGGACTTTGAAAGGTCCGCTGCATGGCGGAGCTAACGAGGAGTCGATGAAGATGCTGGACGAGATCAAGACGCCCGAGCGCGCGGAGAAATGGATGATGGATGCGCTCGCCCAGAAGGCGAAGATCATGGGATTCGGTCATCGGGTTTATAAAAAAGGTGACTCGCGCGTGCCGATCATGCGGGAGATTGCGCGCGATTACGGAAAGCGCATCGGCAAGGAAAATTGGGTGCCGATTTGCGAGAAACTCGAGGCCACGATGGAACGCGAGAAGGGCTTGTGCGCCAACGTCGATCTCTACGCGGCGCCGGTCTTTACCATGTTCGGTTTTCCGCCGGAACTGAACACGCCGATTTTCGCCGCGTCACGCGTGGCGGGGTGGTGTGCGCACGTAGTCGAACAGCACGATAACAACCGGCTGATCCGTCCGCGTTCCCTTTACGTCGGTCCGGCCGAGCGCCCGTTTCCGGTGAATCGCGAGAAACCGTAGCATGCGCTTCCAGCGCATGTCTCATCGGCAGGATGCCGCTGCTACGTAATGAGTGAGCAATCACTCCAGGAAAAATACGCGCCGAACAACGCGTGTTATGGATGCGGGCCGGCCAACCCTGACGGCGTGCATATTCGCAGCTTCGCCCGCGGCGACGAAGTGGTTGCCGAATGGGTTCCCGAGAAAAAGTATGAAGCGTTCCCGGGCGTGCTGAACGGCGGGATCATCGGTACGCTGCTGGACTGCCACTGCAATTGGACCGCGGCCTGGCATTTGATGAACGCTGCAGGCGAGAACCATCCGCCGTGCACGGTTACGGCAGACTACGCGATCAAGCTTCTCCGGCCTACGCCGACCGACGCGCCCGTGCAGTTATCGGCCAAAGTCGCGGAGGCGACCGCTGACCGCGCCACCATCGAAGGCACGCTCACCAGCGGCGGGAAGGCCTGCGCGACGTGTCGCGGCACCTTCGTCGCGGTGAAAGAGGGACATCCCGCTTTCCATCGCTGGTAAGCGAGGCGCGCTGAGAAGTGCTGTCCAGACATCAACGAGCGAAGCGCTTTAACTCCGTATTGCGTTACGCGCTGTGTCTAGCGCTCGGGTTCGGCCTGACAGTTGGCGTGCAAAGGCTGGCAACGCACGCCGGCAGAAAGGGGAAGCAATTGGGAGCTCCGCCTTTGGACAAGTTGCTCTACGAACGCCGCGTCAGCCAGTTCGCTTCGATCGATTCAAAGGCGAAACTCGTCATGCTGGGTGACTCTCGTATTCAAGAAGGCGAATGGGCGGAGCTACTTGGAGTGAACGAGATCGCCAATCGCGGAATTAACGGGGATACAACAAGCGGAGTCTTGAGAAGGCTACGCGAGAGTGTCCCGACCGCAGTCGAAGTTTGCATCATTCAAATTGGGGTGAACGATCTCCTGCAGCGGAATCCAATCGATGATGTGTTGCGAAATTACCGTTCGATCCTTTCCGAACTTAGATTTGGTCATCCCAACCTAACGGTCATCGTTACGGCAACCATCGCAACTTCAGGTGAGCGTCCTGGATTGAACCATCAAATCGCGGAATTGAATTCGAGGCTTGAGCGATTGACACACGAACTGGAGGTGGCTTGGATCGACCCTAATCAACAACTCGCACCCCGAGGAATACTAGACCGACGATTAACCAACGATGGAACTCACTTGAGCGGTGATGCCTACAAGATCTTCGCGAATGTTTTGCAACCGCAGATTAAGGCACTGTCCAACCGAACGTCGAAGTAGCCTCCACGCCCGGGGTGACTCGAACACCCGACCCACGGATTAGAAATCCGTTGCTCTATCCGGCTGAGCTACGGGCGCAGATTTCCTATTGTGGGACGGAAATCGGGCAAAATCCAAGCCGATCCGCTGCGAGGATCTTCGCCTGGTCGGGGGTGACGCCGCCGCCGGGACGGAAATTA